>NZ_JAIHAO010000029.1:0-22382 GCF_020054765.1 Caloramator sp.
ATATATTGATTAGCCCCATGAAGGATTTCTTGGGCATTCGTTCATTTCGCTAATCAATTCTAAGCTTTTCTTTGTTTGAAAAAGTCCTACCCTCGCGATACCATCGTCCTGATGGCCGCTTGGCTCGGCACGTCCTGTGCCGAATTACGGACTTTTTTAAAGTCGAAAAGCTAAGAATTGCTAAAGCTCATGAAAGAGCCTTTTGAAATCCTTTCATGGGGCTTTTTCATATTTTAGATAACAAACAGGTTTGTCAACAATCTGAGAGGTATTTTTGCCTCTTTTTATTTTGCCTGCAGGAAAAATAAAAAAATAATAGAAGTAATATTTAATCGCAACATAATTTAATTTTATATCGTCTAATATGTGAAGGGAGGAAGAGGTGTGATAAGTAGGCAGGATAGAAGTACAGAAATAGAAACTTTGATTGATGAATATGGGGATGATATTTTAAGGCTTTGCTATATATACACAAAGGATTATTCACAGGCTGAGGATTTGTTTCAAGAAGTCTTTATAAAAATATATAAAAGTTTGGATAATTTTAGACAGGATTCAGACATATATACTTGGATTACAAGGATAGCAATAAATACTTGTAAAGATTATTTAAAAAGTGCTTGGATAAAGAGAAATATTTTATTTTGGGATGTAAAAACAGAAGAAAAGGGGACTGTAGAAACTGATGTTATTAAAGGAATAGATCGTGATTATATACTTAATGCAGTATTAAATCTACCTGAAAAGTATAGGGTTGTTATATATCTTTACTATTACAAAGGGTTTACAACAGCGGATATATCGCAGATATTAAATACCAAAGAATCGACTATAAGAAGTAGGCTTATGAGGGCGAGAGAAATACTTAAAAGCAATCTTAAGGAGGGATTAGCCTATGAGGAATGACAAAAGAGAGCTTGATTTAAGAAGGCTTGATGAAATACAAGTAAGTGATGAGCTAAAAAGAAGGACTATATTAAAATGTAAAGATTTAAATAAAGGAGGGATAGTTATGAAGAGAAGATGGGCAGCGGCAGTTATGACTCTAATAGTTTCAATTTTCGCCTTTACCTATGTATTATCTTATTTAAGACAGGATAAGGATACAAGAGAAGTTTCATATGAGCTTACACAGGTTCAAAGTAAAAAAGAGTTTTTATCAATGATAAATAAAAAATTAAAGGAACAAAATGGTGGAATAAGGTTATTTGGAGGAAGACAAGTGGCAGAAAAGGCGGCAGATTCTTCTGCACAAAATAATTCAAAAGAGCATTCAAGCACCAATGTTCAGGTCGAGGGAATAGATGAAGCAGACATAATAAAGACTGATGGACAGTATATTTATGTAATAAACTTTGAGAGGAATGAATTGAATGTATATACTGCAGAGGAAAAACCCAAAAAGATATTTAGTTTAAAGGGAGAAGATATATTAGGCAGTAGAGAGGCAAAGGAGTTTAAAGGCTTTAAAAGAAATATAGGCCTACAGGATATGTTTCTATATAAAAATGGCAACAAAAATTACTTGGTTATTATGTCTATTGTAAGTAGGTATAAAGAAAATACTGAACATCCATCATTAAAAGAAAGGGTAATAGGAATAATGCCTATTTACTATGGAGAAAACACAACACTTATAAGTGTTTATGATGTATCCGATATTGAAAAGGTTGATGTAGTGAAGCAATACGAAATTACAGGAGATAAACTATCAGCAAGACTAAAGGATGGGAAGGTTTATTTAGTTACAAATAAGGGATTTTACTATTATTTTAGAGAATCAAGTAATAGTAACAATCTATTACCATACTATATAGAATATGGTCAAGAAGTAGAGAAAAAAGAAATAGATGTAAGTAACATTAGATATAACAAACAGGATATTCAGCCAAACTATACAATCATTTCATCAATTGATTTAAACAAAAATACAATAAATAATCAGGTTATTTTAGGATATTTTGAAAATATGTATATGTCTCACGATAGTCTATATCTTGTTAAAATAGCTTTAAACTACAAAGAGATAAAGCAGGATTCAAATAAACCTAACGAGAGTATTGCAGTTTCAATTTATGATGAAGATACAGTTATATATAAATTTGATTTAGGTGAGAAGGTTGAGTATAAAAAGTTTATATCAGTTAAGGGAAGAATAATAAATCAATTTTCGATGGATGAATATGATGGATATTTTAGAATAGCAACAACAGAGAGCATAAATCAAAACAATAAATTTACAACAACAAATAATGTATATGTTATAGACAAAAATATGAATGTTGTAGGAAAGATTAATAATATAGCACCAGATGAAAGAATATACTCAACAAGATTTGTTAAAGATAAGCTATATATGGTAACTTTTAAGCAGGTAGATCCTCTATTTGTAATCGACCTTAAAAATCCAAGACAACCTAAAATTTTAGGTCTATTGAAGATTCCAGGATATAGCACCTACCTTCACCCATACGATGAAAATACAATAATAGGCTTTGGTATGGATACAGGAGAAATGGAAGGAAGAGTTGTAAACAAGGGAATGAAGGTTGCAATATTTGATGTATCAGATGTAAATAATCCAAAGCAAAAGGACAGCATTGAAATTGGAGGAAAGGGTACCTTCTCAGAATCATTATATAACCATAAGGCACTTGTTGAGTATAGAAAGTACAATTTATATGCCTTTGAATTATATGAGACAAAAAATGACGATTCCTATGTTTTAGATTTTGCAGGACTTTGTTTAATGCAGATAGAAAATAACAAGATAGATATTAAGGCAAAAATATCCCACAGCATAACAAGTTCTCAAAATGAATATAAAGAACCTATTTATGGCTATAGAGCAGTATTTGTAGATAACCTAATGTTTGTAATTTCAAGTAGGGCCATAAGTGTAATTAATCTTGATAATATGAAGGAAGTCTACAGGGGAAATATATGATAAATTAGTGGAAAAGTATTGAAAAGGCTTATGATTTTTGTTAAAATAAAATTGCCACGAAGGCAAATTGGTTAGTTTGTTTTTTAGGAAAGTATTGTTACCACGAGGGTAGCGTTTAAAACGCTACCCTTTTTTGTTGGCATTCATATCACTTATAACTTATTAAATTTTTAAGGAGGGATTTTTATGCATATACCTGAAAACTATCTAAGCCCATCAACTTGTACAGCCTTTTATTTAGCAATCATACCAATAATAAAAAGAACTATATTAAAAGTTAAAGAGCAATTAGATAGGAGAAGGATGTCACTTTTAGGTGTGGCAGCAGCCTATTCCTTTTTAATAATGATGTTTAATGTTCCGCTACTTGGCGGAACAACAGGCCATGCCGTTGGAGCTGTTATAATAGCTATACTTTTTGGGCCCTATGCAGCCTTTATAGCAGTAGCTGTTGCACTTACCATTCAAGCCCTATTCTTTGGGGATGGAGGTATATTATCATTAGGTGCAAATATATTTAATATGGCCTTTGCTATGTCCTTCAGTGGATACTATATATATAATAGGCTAAAGAACAAAAATGAAAACTTAGCGGTTTTTTTAGGTTCATATGTAGGACTTAATATTGCAGCATTTTTAACTGCGATAGAATTTGGAATACAGCCATACCTATTTAAAGCAGCAGATGGGACGCCACTTTATTGCCCATATGGATTAAATGTAGCAATACCAGCAATGATGCTGTCCCATCTTTTAGTTGCAGGGGTTATAGAGGGTGTTATATCATTACTTATATATAAGGTTTCAAAACAAATTGAATTAGTAAAGATTTATGAGAATAATGAAGAACCAAAGGTTATGAATAAAATATATATATTTATTGCTGCATTGATAGCCTTATCCCCACTTGGATTAATTGCTCAAGGAACAGCTTGGGGGGAGTGGGGGTTAGATGAGATAAAAGATATTTTAGGTTTTGTTCCAAAGGGAATGGAAAAGGGAATAAATTTTGAAGCTATTATGCCTGATTATACAGTTTCAGGAGTAAATGAAGTTTTAGGATATATTATATCTGCTATTTTGGGTGTTATGATAATTATGCTTTTATTTAGACTAATAAGTATTTTTTCAAAGAAGGGGATAGAAAATTAAATGGATTGGTTAAAGGAAAAGGATGAATTTGAGTTTGAAATTAAAAATGAATCTTTTATTGAAAAAACTTTATCTTCACTACTTAGCCTTATATCAAAGATAAGGAGATTTGATAATAGGGATAGAGGTATATATAAAATACACGAGGCCTTTAAGCTATACTTTACGCTAATTAACATAATACTTCTATCCCTTTCCTTTAATAAGTTTTATATAATGTTAAATGCTGCATATGTGATATTACTTATAATTTTTTTAGACGACAAGGATGTTTTAAGAATATTAAATATGCTATTATTAGTATTTATTTTCTCATCTTTAATAATTGGTCCATCATTATTTTTGGGAAACAAAAATGCATTATTGGTTATAGTTAAAATAACTATATCAGTTGCTTTGACAATGATTATGTCAATTACATCAAATTGGCATAATATAATTTCAGCCTTTAGACTAATTAAAGTACCAAATATAGTTCTTTTTATATTTGATTCTGCAATAAGGTTTATATACTTATTATCAGAAAGGGCATATGCAATACTTTGTAGCTTAAAGATAAGGAGTGTTGGGCAAATAAAGAAGCCATACAGCACTCTATCACAAATAATGTATAATTTATTTGTAACTTCTATTGATATGAGCTTTAAAATGGATGAAGCTTTAGAGTGTAGATGTTTTAGCGGGGAGTTTAAATATAGTATATATAAAAAGATTGGAAAGTTTGAGTTTTTATATAGTATAATAAACTTAATTATTATTGTAGGATTTTTTATATTACGTTAGCAATTATAAATATTAAGGTGGTAAAATGATTGAAATAAAAAATTTAACTTGTAGGTTGAATGAAAATATAGTATTAGACGATGTATCCTTTAAAATTAATAAGGGGGAAAATGTTGCTATAATTGGACCAAATGGTTCAGGTAAAACTACTTTACTTAGGGTTTTAAATGGACTTATCGACGTTAAAAGGGGAGAATATATATTTGACGGACAAAGAATTGATAGCAAGTTTTTAAATGATGCAAAGAAGAGAAAAATATTTCATAAACGGATAGGATTTGTATTTCAAAACTCAGATAATCAGTTGTTTTGCAAAACAGTTTTTGATGAAATAGCCTTTGGATTGTTACAGTTTGATATAAAATATGAAGAGATTGAAAAGAGGGTTTATGACTGCTTAAAATTGCTTGATATTGAACATTTAAAAAATAGAGTTCCTTATACTTTAAGCGGAGGAGAAAAGAAAAAGGTAGTAATTGCTTCAACCCTTGCACTAAATCCAGAGGTTTTGATATTAGACGAACCTTTGAATGAAATTGACCCAAAGAGTAAAAGAAAAATAAAGGAGCTACTGCAAACTTTAAATGATTTCGGTAAAACCATAATCTGTGCAACCCACGATTTTGACTATTTTAAGGGATTGTTTAAAAGAGCAATTGTTTTATCAAGTGAACACAAAATAATATACGATGGTGATTTTGATAGACTAATAGGTGATAAGGAATTTTTAGAAAAAAATAATATAATTTAGATGCTGCCTCTTAAGGTGACTTAAACTTTTTACTACTTAAGTTTAAGCTACTTATAAGAGGCAGCATTTTTTATTCACAGTTTGTTAATAATTCTGTCATTTTCACTCCTTTTAAAACCTATAAAATGAATTTAAAAATTGATGGGAGGAGAGAAAATGAAGAAAAGCCTTAAAATCTTAATTGGTACTGTTCTAATTCTAATAATTTCCTTTACTGTATATTATTTTTACTCTAAAAAAAGCACTTCTAATAATGTACAATCAACAGTTAGATACATACCCCAAAGAGTAGTAAAACAGGATATTTCGGTTAAAATCAAGTCAACGGGTATTGTTTTTGCTGGTACTTCAAAGGAGGTTTTTGCTAAAAATAGTGGTGAGGTTAAAAACTTGAATGTAAAGGTTAAAGATACAGTAAAGGAAGGAGAGACACTTTTAACTGTATATAATGAGCAAATAGAATCACAAATAACGAGTGCAGAGATTAATATAGAAAAATTAAATCTACAATTAAATAATGCAAAGTCAGAGGATGAGGCAAAACTTATCAATCTACAGTTAAAGGAGGCAAAAAATAATCTATCAAATATAAAAAAGCAAAAAAGCGAAATGACCATAAAGGCTCCAATTAGCGGTGTTGTAACTGTAGTTAATGTAAATAATGGGGATAATGTTCAATCAGGAAAAACTTTATTAACAATAGTTGATCCCAAATCTCTTAAAATAAAGACTTCTGTTGATGAACTTGATATATCTAAAATTAGTATTGGCCAAAAGGTAAATATAAAAATAAATGCCCTTGAGGACAAAACATTTCAAGGTAAGGTTGAGGAGATTTCGGATATAGGAACAACTCAAAATAATGTAACAAGCTATGATGTAATAGTATCTATTGAAAACCCAGAAGGAATAAAGCTTGGGATGACCGCAAGTATAGAGATTGAAGCACAAAGCAAAAAGGATGCACTATTAATACCAATTGAAGCACTTCAAGAAATAAATGAAAAAAAATATGTCCTTCTTCAAGAACAAAATGAAAATACACAAACTACTGAACAAAATAGCGTCAATTCAAGTAATCAGACAAGGAGTCAGAGAAGACAATTTGGATTTACAGAAGGAAATGGTAAATTAGTCGAAATAAAGACAGGACTGAGAAATGATAGCTTTATAGAGGTTGTGGAGGGATTAAAGGAAGGAGATATTGTACTTGTAAAGGTTTCAATAAGTAAAAATTCAAATACAATTAGAAACAACTTTAGAAATAATAATATGAGGATGCCTGGTATGGAAGGCGGAATGGGAGGACCAGGTGGAGCACCACAAAGATAGGGGTGATTAGATGGAGAGAAATGAAAAGGTTATTGTAATGAAAAATGTTTCCAAGGTATATTCGACGGGTAAAAACCAATACAGGGCGTTAAATGGGGTAAATATTGAAATAGAAAAGGGTGAATTTGTTGCAATAGTTGGACCATCTGGTGCAGGAAAATCTACGCTTATGAATTTAATTGGATGTTTAGACACTTTAACTGAAGGTGAATATTATCTTGATGGAATAAGTATAGGTAATATGAAGGATAATCAGCTTGCTGATATTAGAAATAGAAAAATAGGCTTTATCTTTCAAACCTATAATTTAATAAGTAAACTAAATGTATTAGAAAATGTAGAACTTCCTTTAATATATATGGGTGTTCCCTTTAATGAAACAAGAAAAAGAGCCATCTCTGCTCTAAAAAAGTTAGGATTAGAGAGCCATCTTAAACATAAACCAACAGAGTTGTCGGGTGGACAGATGCAGAGGGTTGCAATAGCAAGAGCAATCGTTACAAATCCAGAGATTATATTAGCGGATGAGCCAACAGGTGCACTTGACTCAAAAACTGGTATGGAAGTTTTAAATATTTTAAAGGAATTAAATAAAGAGGGAAATACAATAGTTTTAATAACCCACGATATGAATATAGCTTCAAATGCCAAAAGAATAGTAACAGTAAAGGATGGAGTAATAGTTTCAGATTCGTGTATAGAAAAGTTAAAGGAGGTGGGAGTATGCGAAGATTGATGCTCTTTAAGATGGCATTTACTTCTGTTGCCTCCAATAAGATAAGAACCTTTTTGACAATGCTTGGGATAATAATTGGAATATCATCAGTTATAACCCTTGTAGGTTTAGGTGAAGGAACAAAAAAACAGGTTCAGGAGCAGATAGAGAGCCTTGGCACAAATTTAATTACTGTTAATATAACCTCAAGAAGAACAAAGAGATTGAGTGATGAGGATATAGAATTAATAAAGACAAAACCAGGAATAAAAAATGTTGCCCCACTCCTAAATCAAAATGGTATAATAGTAAAAAGCGGAACGAAAACATATTCAACAACAGTTGAAGCGTCAACTACTGAGTATTTTGGAATTAGAAAGTTAGATGTAGAAAGCGGCAGAATTTTAGAAAAAGATGATATAGAATCAAGAGGTACAGTTGCAGTAATAGGACAAGAAATAGTGACAGAACTTTTTTCCCTACAGAATCCAATAGGACAAAGTATAAATATTCAAGGTGTTGATTTTACTATTGTTGGTGTTTTAAAGTCCCAAGGAAGTTCAGTAGGTGGTTCTGGAGACAATAGGGTTATAATTCCAATAACAACGGCAAAGAGGCTATTTAAAACAGATGAGGTTAGAACCATATATATAGAGGGAACATCAAGGGAAGATACGCAGCTTGCAAGGGGGTATTTAGAACTCTATTTTAACAGCAGATTTAAAGGAGACACCAGCCAATATAGGGTTTTTGATCAAACAAGCCTTCTTGAAACAGCAACTAAAACAACAGAGTCTATGACATTAATGCTTATGGGAATTGCAGCAATATCACTTTTGGTTGGTGGTATTGGTATTATGAATATAATGCTTGTTGCGGTTATAGAGAGGACACGCGAAATTGGTATAAGGAAGGCACTTGGAGCAAAGAGAAGGGATATAATGATACAGTTTTTAATAGAATCATCGACTGTAAGTTTAATGGGTGGTGTTTTAGGAGTTATTTTAGGGTATATACTTGCAAACATACTAAAATCGATGTTAAATATGGCTGTATATATATCCTTTAATGTTGTATTGTTTACTGTTATATTTTCAATTTTTGTAGGTATATTCTTTGGTATGTATCCAGCAAGCAGAGCATCAAAATTAAACCCAATAGATGCACTTCGTTATGAATAGGGGTGGTAAAATGAAGGAGACTATTTTAGTTGTTGACGATGAAGAAAGAATAAGAAAACTTATTTGTGCATATTTAAATAAAGAAGATTACAATACCCTCGAGGCTTCAAATGGCTTCGAGGCTATTAATATCTTAAAAAAAGAAAAGGTACATCTTGTTGTACTTGATGTTATGATGCCTGTTTTAGATGGATGGCAAACTTTGGTAGAAATTAGAAAATTTTCAGATGTTCCTGTTATTATGCTCACAGCAAAATCAGAGGATGATGATAAGCTTTTAGGGTTTTCACTTGGAGTAGATGTGTATTTAACAAAACCATTAAGTCCTAAGGTGGTTTTAGCAAGTGTATCTGCTATTATAAAACGAGTATATCATTCGAAAAATGAATTGTGTATAGATGTTGTTGATGGACTTAGAATTGACGAAGCAGCATATTCTGTTTACTTAGATAATGAGGAGATTATTTTGTCCCCAAAGGAATTTGAATTATTATTGTATCTGTATAAAAATAAAGAAATAATTTTAACAAGAGAACAGATTTTAGACAGTGTTTGGGGATTAGAAAAGGATGTGGATTTAAGAACGGTTGATACACATATAAGGAGAATACGTGAAAAATTAAAGGAAAAATCCTATTTAATAACAACGATAAGAGGAGTGGGATATAAATTTGATGCAAAAAATGAGAGGTAGTATTGTAAAGAAGTTATTTTTAATAAACTCATTAATATTAGTCTTTTTTATTATATTATCTTTTGCATTTCAGCACATATTCTTTGAAAGATTTTATGTTCATAAAAGAAAAATTGAGACAATAAATGTTTTAAGCAATTTTGTTGAAGCATATGAAAAAACAGGAGATCTAAAATTATCCTTTGAAAAGTCAGTTGATATTAATAAGGCCTTTGGTTACAGGTTTTTGATTTTAGATAAAGAAGGAAATGTAAAATATGCTGTAAATCCAGCAGTAGATAAAGGTGCAAAGGAAAACATAAGAATTCTTACAGATGCAATATTTAGGATAAGCACAGATAATTTGCTATCTAAAGTTAAAAAGAACAAATATTTTTCTATGGTTTATTATAATAAAAGATATCCGATAAGTAGCATTATAACCATATATAATTTTAGTCAAAAAAATGAGTATGTTGTATGTACTTCGTTGCTTCAACCAATAAATGAGGCGTCTAAGGTAATAAAGGAGCTTTATGTATATCTATTTGGGGTGGGAATAATTGTTACTTTAGTAATATCGTTAATATACTCTAAAAATGTTTCAAGACCTATACTGGAAATAAAGGATGTAGCGGACAGGATTGCTAATTTAGATTTCAGCAAAAGAATTGAAATAAAGTCGGATGATGAACTTGGAATGCTTGCGAGTGCAATAAATAAAATGTCTGAAAATCTAAAGGATGCACTAAATTCCTTAAGGGAGGCAAATAAAAGGCTTCAGGAGGATATAGAAAAAGAAAAAAAACTTGAAAGGATGAGAAAGGATTTTATAGCAGCTACATCTCACGAGCTAAAAACACCCATAAACCTTATACAAGGGTATCTTGAGGCCTTTAAAGATGATGTTTTTGAAGAAAAGGATAAGGATTATTATATAGATATTTTACTTGATGAAACTAAGAATATGGCAAATCTTGTTAACGATATGCTTGATTTATCTCAACTTGAATCAGGAAAATATAATTTGGTTATTGAGGAATTTAATTTAAAGGATTTAGTGATGAGGGTAGTTAAAAAGTTTGAGGGAAGTATAAGAGAAAATAAAATAGATTTGATAATGAATTTGACTGATGTTTTAGTAAAGGCTGACTTTTATAGAATTGAGCAGGTTTTAACTAACTATTTGACCAATGCAATAAGGCATTCAACAGGGAAGGTTGAAATAAATTTATATAAAGAGGATGATTGGGTTAAATTTGAGGTAATTAACTCTGGTGGGAATATACCAGAAGAAGAATTGGAAAATATATGGAGTAAGTTTTATAAAATAGATAAATCGGGAAATAAAAGATATGGGGGTACTGGGTTAGGACTAAGTATAGTTAAAAATATAATTGAACTACACGGAGGAAAGGTTGGGGTCAAAAATATTGACGGTGGAGTTAAGTTTTATTTTGCATTATAGATTTTATTGATAAATAAGCCTTTTTAATATAAAATTATCTTTGAGGGTGTTTTGGAGGTGAATATATGGAACAGGTTTTAAATTTGATTTTGAATAAGTTGGATAATATTGATAAAAGAATGGATAATATTGAAAAAAGAATTGATGGTATTGAACAAAGAATTGATAACATTGAAAAACAAATGGACAATATAGAAAAACGAATGGACAATATTGAGCAACGAATGGATAATATAGAAAAACGAATGGATAATATTGAGCAACGAATGGACAATATTGAGCAGCGAATGGATAATATTGAAAAACGAATGGATAATATCGAACATAGGGTGGATTCCATAGAAATAGACACAAAGGGAATAAAGTTAGATACAAATGAGATAAGAGCAAGTCAAGATAGGCTTGAAGCAAGGTTAGAGGATTTAGATTCTAAAAATGCAAAAAATCATATTGCAATGATGAGTATAATGAAAACAACATACAAGGATGTAAAGTTTGTAAAGCATAAACTTTATCAAACAGAAGAGGATGTATTTGATATTAAGGATTATTTGAAGATAGTAAAGTAGGTGAAAAATTCACCTACTTTTTGTTTTTGGCCTCCAGCCAAAATTAGCATCCTGCTCAAGAGAAGCCACTTGATTTAGATGAGTTTGATGAACCATTTACTTTTATTGTAGGAAGTTTTTTCTTAACAAGTGTACTTTTACATTTAGGGCATTCTACCGTTTCATCTGCGTTTCTTACTAATTCCTCAAATTCGTTTTCACATATTTCACATTTGTAAGTAAATAATGGCATAAATACACCTCCTTTATACCCCTCTATGGTATATTATATATATTAAAATAAAATTTTCAATATTTTATTATGGATAATAAGTTTCTACAAAAAACTATTGTCAAAATAAAATATTTATGTTATTATAAAGATGTCAAAGGGAAACATAAATATTTATATAAATAAAGGGAGGATGTTAAAATGAAAAAGTTTGTATGTACAATATGTGGTTATGTTCACGAAGGAATGGATGCACCAGACAAGTGTCCACAATGTAATGCTCCAAAGGAAAAGTTTATAGTAAAAGAAGATGGAAAGCTTGTTTGGGCAGATGAACACAGAATAGGAGTTGCTAAGGATGTTGATCCTGAAATAATAGAAGGACTAAAGATGAACTTTATAGGAGAATGTACTGAAGTTGGTATGTATCTTGCAATGAGCCGTCAAGCCGATAGAGAAGGATATCCAGAAGTAGCTGAGGCATATAAGAGAATAGCAATAGAAGAGGCAGAACACGCAGCAAAGTTTGCAGAACTTTTAGGCGAAGTTGTAACTGACAGCACAAAGAAGAACTTAGAGATGAGAGTTCAAGCAGAATATGGTGCTTGTGAAGGAAAGTTAAAGCTTGCAAAGAGAGCAAAGGAACTAAACCTTGATGCAATTCACGACACTGTTCACGAAATGTGCAAAGATGAAGCAAGACACGGTGCAGCATTCAAGGGATTATTAGAAAGATATTTCAATAAGTAATATAAAGTTAAACGACTGTTCAATGAACAGTCGTTTTTTTATAAGAAAATTTATTATAACCTGTATAATTTATAAAAATTTGGTTAACTTATATGGGAGGGGTGATAAGTATGGCAAAGAAAGAAGAAAAGAAACAAAAGAAAAACAGAAAAAAAGAATCTATGCCTGAAGAAGAATAATGTGTCCTAATCGGACACATTATTTTTTATTTAAAAAAATATAAAATATAACTAATGATATAATTATCATTTTATTAAATATAAGCTATATTGAGTAAAATGTAGTATAATACTAATATTGGTATGATTTTTTTAGCTTCCATAAAAATATACTTCAAAATGAAAAAATGTCACATTTCACCTGGGTGGCACTTTTTTGGGGGGTGAAAAGATGTTGCTTGAATATTATTTGTTAATCGTTAATATCTTAGGTATTTTTCTTATTATGATAGATAAATTAAAAGCGAAATATAAAAGATGGAGAATAAAGGAGAATACTCTATTGATTGTAACTCTAATAGGTGGAAGTATAGGTGTATATTTATCTATGTATATCTTTCACCATAAAACAAGAAAACCTAAGTTTAGGTATGGAGTACCTGCAATAATTATATTGCAATTGTTGATATCTTTTTTAATATTTAAATAAATTAAATTTCCCTTGATATTATAGGAAGGTAAATATAAAATAGTAGAGAAATTATAAATGGAGGTATTTTTATGTCTCTAAAGGGAAATTTAGAAATGAAAATAAGCAATGCTTTAATACATTTTGAAAAGGAAGAGATAGGTCGTGGTGCAGAAGAAGCAATGGCACACATATTTAAGGATATGATTATTGTCAGGTTAAAAAAGGTCTTAACCCCTGCAGAAAAAAGGCTTGCACAATCTCCAGAGGGAAGAAAAACAATTAAAGAGTTTAGATATATGCTTGAGGATGTCTTAAGAGGAAAACTGGAGGCTATAATAGAGGAGATTGTAAATGTAAAGGTTGTAAGTATTCACTGTGACATTAGTACCAAAACAGGTGAGTATCTTATGGTTTTTGTTATGGAAAAGGATGTTGAAAGTTTGTTTAAGGAGTGATGGGTAATGGATATTATAAAAAGGCTTTCAGAGGAGCTTGGAATAAAGGAATGGCAAGTAAAAAACACAGTAGATTTAATTGATGCAGGAAATACCATTCCCTTTATTGCAAGATACCGTAAAGAGGCTACAGGAAATCTTGATGATACGACTCTCAGAAATTTTTATGAAAGGTTGACGTATCTTAGAAACCTATTGGCTAAAAAAGATGAAGTAAAAAGACTAATAGATGAACAGGGAAAGTTAACAGATGAAATAGTTGCAAAGATTGAGGCAGCTGAGACAATAACAGAAGTAGATGATATTTATCGTCCCTTTAGGCCAAAGAAGAGGACAAGAGCAATTATTGCTAAGGAAAAGGGATTAGAACCACTTGCTAATTTAATAATTTCACAGGATTTTGATGGAGATTTAGATAAGGAAGCAGAAAAATACATAAATGAAGAGTTAAAGGTATTAACAAAGGAAGATGCTATTTTAGGTGCACTTGATATTATAGCAGAGGATATATCAGACAATGCAGATTACAGAAAGGCAATTAGAGATATTACATATAAAGAGGGAGTTATAGTAACTAAAAAGACTAAGGATGAACGTTCACCATACGAAATGTACTACGATTATAGTGAGGCGGTTTGTAGAATTGTACCCCATAGAATTTTAGCAATAAACAGAGGAGAAAGAGAAGAATTTTTACAAGTTAAGATAGATGCACCAGTTGATAAAATACTTCTATATCTTGAAAAGAAGATAATAAAAAGAGAAGCACAGGAGACAAAATACATAAGGGATGCAATAAAGGACAGCTACAATAGATTGATTTCTCCTTCTATAGAGAGGGAAATTAGAAATATGCTTACAGACAAAGCAGAAGAGCAGGCAATAAAGGTATTTTCAATTAACTTAAAAAATCTACTTCTGCAACCTCCTGTAAAAAATAAGGTGGTTTTAGGATTTGACCCTGCGTTTAGAACAGGATGTAAGATAGCTGTTGTAGATGAAACAGGGAAGCTACTTGATACTACAACAGTTTATCCAACAGAACCACAAAACGATATAGAGGGAAGCAAAAGAACTCTTAAGGAATTAATTTACAAGCATAATGTGGAGATTATTTCTTTAGGTAATGGTACTGCATCCCGTGAATCAGAAGCATTTTTATCAGAACTTATAAAGGAAGTAAAGGAGGAAGCTGGAAAAGAGATATTCTATGTAGTTGTATCTGAGGCAGGGGCATCAGTTTATTCAGCATCAGAACTTGCGGCAAAGGAGTTTCCAGATATAAATGTTTCATTAAGAGGTGCAATTTCAATTGCCAGAAGACTTCAGGATCCACTTGCAGAACTTGTAAAAATTGATCCAAAATCAATAGGTGTTGGTCAGTATCAGCACGATGTATCACAAAAGCGTCTTTCAGAGGCATTAAATGGAGTTGTAGAGGATGCGGTAAACTCAGTTGGAGTAGATTTAAATACAGCATCACAATCGCTACTTTCATATGTTTCAGGTATAAATGCTGCTATTGCTAAAAACATAGTAGAATACAGAGAAGAAAATGGAAAATTTAAAAATAGAAGAGAACTTTTAAAGGTAAAAAGGCTTGGAAAGAAGGCCTTTGAGCAGTGTGCAGGATTTTTGAGAATAACAGATGGAGATAATGTTTTTGACAATACTGCTGTTCACCCAGAATCCTATGAAGCTGCAGAAAAACTTATAAATATATTAGGATATAGCAAAGAGGATGTTAAGCAAAATAAACTTCAGGATATAGATGAAAGACTTAAAAATTATGGAGAAGAAAAAATTGCATCTGAAATTAACATAGGAATACCTACATTACTTGATATAGTTAAGGAACTTAAAAAGCCAGGAAGAGATATAAGAGATGAACTTGAAAAACCAATCTTTAGAAGCGATGTCCTAAAGATGGAGGATTTAAAGCCAGGTATGATTTTAAAGGGAACAGTAAGAAATGTAGCTGATTTTGGAGCTTTTGTTGATATAGGAGTTCATCAAGATGGGCTTGTTCATAAATCTGAGATATCAGAAACATATGTAAAACATCCAGCAGATTATGTTAAGGTAGGTCAAGTTGTAGATGTTAAGGTTTTAGAGGTAGATTTAGAAAGAAAGAGAATAGCACTTTCAATGAAGATATAAGGGGGTAATTAGATGATTTTAATAAAAAATGGTACTGTTTTGACTATGGCAGGTAAAGTTATAGAAAATGGATGCGTACTTGTAGATGGCTCAAAGATAAAATATGTAGGAGAAGAAAAGGAATTTGATGGGGATGTTGAAGTAATAGACGCAAAGGGTGGATATATAATGCCCGGTATGATTGATGCCCATTGCCACCTAGGAATGTGGGAGGATGGAGTTGGCTTTGAGGGAGCAGATGGTAACGAAGCAACTGATCCTATAACGCCACATTTAAGAGCAATAGATGGTATAAATCCACTGGATAAAACCTTCAAAGAGGCTTATGAAAATGGTATAACCTGTGTTTGCTCAGGACCTGGAAGTGCTAATGTAATTTCAGGAAGCTTTGCAGTAATAAAAACCTATGGCAAAAGAATAGATAATATGATTGTAAAAAGTCCAGCTGCTATAAAGGTTGCCTTTGGAGAAAATCCAAAATCAACTTATCACGAGA
The DNA here is from genome assembly GCF_020054765.1 of Caloramator sp. Lineage (NCBI taxonomy): Bacteria > Bacillati > Bacillota > Clostridia > Eubacteriales > Clostridiaceae > Caloramator > Caloramator sp. Next base: position 16,274 of record NZ_JAIHAO010000029.1, read on the forward strand.
AGCACGAGATGCCTACAACAAGAATGGGAATTGCTGCTCTTTTGAGGGATACATTATATAAGGCACAGGAGTATTTAAATAAAAAGGAAAATGCAGAGGAAGAAGAAGATAAACCAGATTTTGATATCAAGTATGAAAGCTTAATACCTGTTTTAAAAAGGGAAATACCTTTAAAGGTACATGCCCATAGAGCAGATGATATGTTTACTGCAATTAGAATAGCAAAGGAGTTCAATATAGATTTAACCTTAGACCACTGTACAGAGGGACATCTAATAGCTGATGAACTAAAAGAAGAGGGGTATCCTCTTATAGTAGGACCAAGCCTTTCAGAGAGAAGTAAGGTAGAACTTAGGGAATTGACCTTTGAAACAGCAGGTATTCTTAGTAAAAAGGGAATAGATATTGCAATAATGACCGATCACGGAGTTATCCCAATACAATATTTACCTCTTTGTGCAGCTCTTGCAGTAAAGCACGGTATGGATGAAATGGAGGCTTTAAAGGCAATTACAATAAATCCAGCAAAGATATTAAAGATTGATGATAGAGTTGGTTCTTTAGAGGTTGGAAAGGATGCAGATATAGTAGTGTTAGATAAATTTCCACTTGATGTAATGGCAAAGACACAATATGTTTTAATAGATGGAAGAATTGTATTTAAGAGAGCATAAAGGACACCAGGTGTCCTTTAGATTGTTGACAAACCCACTTGTTAGCTAAAGTATGAAAAAGCCCCATGAAAGGATTTCAATAGGCTCTTTCATAAGCTTTAGCAATTCTTAGGTTTTCGACTTTGAAAAAGTCCGTAATTCGGCACAGGACGTGCCGAGCCGAGCGGCCATCAGGAGGATGGCATCGCGAGGGTAGAACTTTTCAAACAAAGAAAAGCTTAGAATTGCTTGGCGAAATGAACGAATGCCTAAGAAATCCTTCATGGGGCTAATCAATATATAACTTTTTAAACATCCTGAAAGTGAATCCGAAGGTGTCCTTATTTTAATGAGTTTTAAATAATTCTTTATTTTTTTATAAAAATTAACTAAATTTTTTTAAATAGATTACGATATATTAAACAGTAACTATTAAAGGAGTGAGAATGTGAGTAGGGAAATTTATGACAAGATTTTAAATACACATCATAGAAGATATTTTTATGACATAGAAAAAACAATAGATAAATTTTATAGTATTTTTGGTGATGACTTTAAGAAGGTTCTATACTTAAAGGGTGAAGAAATTGAAAGAGAAAATATAAAGAGTAAGTTTTTCTTTTTAGAAAGAGGTAAATTTGCAATAAAGCACGACAACTATATGGGAAGGGATATGATATGTAGCTTTGTCTTCCCAGGAGAGTTTTTTAACTTTTCTGTGTTTACAGATGAATCTACCTTTAAATATGAGGCAGCGATAAATAGCTGTGTTTATCTTATTGATAAAGATAAGATATTAAATTATTTAAAGGAAAATGCTGAATTCAGAGGGTATATACACAGCCTAATTATAAAAAGTATGGACTTACAGATGATAAGACAAGGATATACAAGCTCCGGCAACCATAGGCATTCCTTTGTAAGCTTTATACTTGAGTATTTTAATGGATATAGTAGCTATAAGGATGGACAAGTTGAGGTAGAGCTTGATGTAAACTATCAAGAAATAGCCTATCTATTAAATATGACAAGAGAAACTCTATCTCGTATTGTAAGCGAATTTAAAGATAGTGGGATAATAGAATCAGGAAGACGCTATTTAAAAATATTAGATTTAGAAAAATTCTGTGCTTAAAATATTGAATTTAACTGGAAATTATTATATAATACTATGTAGATAAAATAATAAGAATAAAAAATCTTCAGGGCAGGGTGAAATTCCCGACCGGCGGTATAGCCCGCGAGCCGCAAGGCATGACTCGGTGAAATTCCGAGGCCGACAGTATAGTCTGGATGGGAGAAGGTTTATCTTTTTTTGCCTCTGGAGATTTCAGAGGTTTTTTATTTTCTCTCCGCCCTGAGATTAAAGAAAGGGGAGGATTTTATGTCAAAGACACAGAAACTAACAAAAATTTCAATTTTGGCAGCAGTGGCCTATTTAATTATGTTTATTGAATTTCCACTGCCACTTTTTCCAGATTTCTTAAAGATTGACTTAAGCGATGTACCAGCATTATTTGCAGCCTTTGCCTTTGGACCTTTATTTGGTATTGTTGTGGAGGCGATTAAAAATCTTCTACATCTTATTACAAAGGGAAGTACACTTGGTATAGGTGAACTTGCTAATTTTATAGTAGGATCAAGCTTAGTATATACTGCTGGTGCACTTTATAAAAGGGATAAGACAAAAAAGGGAGCAGTTTTGTCTTTAATTGCAGGTATACTTGTTATGGTAGTTATAGCATCTGTTGCAAACTATTATGTTTTCCTACCGCTCTATGAAAAGGTTCTACATTTTCCAATTAAAGCTGTTGTTGAGGTAACTTCAAAGGTAAACAGTTTAGTTGTAGATTTAAATACTTTAATTGTGTACTGCATTATGCCCTTTAATTTGATTAAGGGTATAATAGTATCTCTTGTAACATTTGTACTATACAAAAAAATGCATACGATATTAAAATAAAAGTTATAAATACTACACAATCCATAAAAAGCCCCGTGAGTGGATTGTTAAAATCCTTCACGGGGCTATATCTTATTTTTATAATAGAGCCTGTTTTACGATATTAAATGCCTTATGGCAAAGCTCACCAGCCTCAACCATTGTCTGTATAATCTTAAAGGCATCATCGGCACTCATTCCAGCTCTATAGGGCCTATCTGCCGTTAAAGCTTCATATATGTCGCATACAGCCATAATTCTTGACTCTAAGGATAGTTTATCGGCATCAAACCCTAAGGGATATCCTTTTCCATTAAGTTTTTCGTGATGGTTTGCAGCCCAGTCGGTAATCTCTTCAAAACCGTCAATTTTAGAAAGGATAAGTCTTGTATAATATGTGTGTGAACGCATAATTTGCATTTCCTCTGCGGTAAGTTTACCGTTTTTATCAAGTATAGAATTAGGGATAGAGAGTTTACCTATATCGTGTAGCAGTGCAGCAATTTCCATCTTAAGTGTTTTATTTTTATCAAAACCAATATAGTTACAAACTTTTTTAACATATTTTGCAAGATTTGTAGAGTGAGTATAGGTAAAATGACTTTTGTGGTCTATTATATATGCAAATACTTCAGCAATGCGTTTAATATCTTCAAGTGTTGCAGGTATTTTAGTTTCAGGTATTATTTTATCAAGTATTTGATTTGTGTACGCAATATTTTCAATATCAAGCCAAAAGGCATCAATGGACTGTACTTTGTTATAAACATCAACAATATTTGGATCAAATAGACTGTTTTTATGTTCATTTATCCATTCATTAATTCTATTTCTCTGTATAAAGTTAGATTTTGTTTCATCATACAATATTTCAAATATATCTGCTAATCGTATAATTCTGGATATTAGTGGTATATCCTCTCCCTTTAGTTTATAAACACCAGTACCATTGAAGTTTTCGTGATGGTACTTAATAATGCTTGCAAGTTCCTTATCAATTGGGAGTCTTAGTATAAGAGCTTCTCCAAGCTTAGAATGTTCAAGTATAATATCAAAATCAGAGTGGGCAGAATCTATATCCCTTTTTATTCCTATATCGTGGAGTGCTGTTGCTATAAAAACCTTACTTAAAAAATTATCATCATCATCTATCATTTTTGCAACTCTTAAGGCAACATAGGTTGCCCTTCTTGCGTGATTTAGAAATTTATGTTTTGATAAGTTTAGGTTGGCAGTATAATCTTCAAAATCGGTATCAGCTAAAATACTTGTTTCAGCTAAATCAACGGAAAATGCAAGGGAAGCAACAATTTGATGAAGATCAAGTCTTTCCATAAAACCTCCATAAACTTTTCTATATTTTCTTCGATATATAGTATTGTGCTACTATAGTATTGTACTACAAAACAAACATTAATTCTACAATTTATAACAAAAATCATTATTAAAAGAATTGAATTAGCTGTAAATATTTGATACAATTTAGATGGAGGTGTTAATATGAAGGGAACAGCAGTATCAACTTGGGTAAAAACCTGTAGAAAATTATACGGAGATAACGTTGTAGATAGAGCACTTGAACATATAGGTTTTAATAAAGATAAAATGTTTTCACCTATAGAAGATGTACAGGATGAAAAGGTTAAGTCAATGATGAGCTTTATATCAAAGGAAAAGGGAATTACAACACAGCAGCTTTGGAGAAGTATAGGTAGAGATAACATAAAAACCTTTAGTATAGACTATCCGGCCTTCTTTAAGCACGATAGCCTTTATGGTTTTTTAAAATCTATGTATGATGTACACGTTATTGTGGTAAAGAGAATACCTGGTGCCAAACCTCCAATATTAGAGATGAAACCAATTTCAAAAAGAGAAGCTGTATTTAAATATTTCTCTAAAAGAGGAATGTTTGATTATTTCTTAGGTTTAATAGAAGGTTCTGCAGAATATTATAAAGAAAAGGTTGAAATAAATGAGCTTTCAAAGGCGGCAGATACTCTTGAGTTAAAGTTAACCTTTGAAAGGGATATATATGTGACAGAAAAGTTTAGATTAAACAAGATATTAGGCTTTGTAAAGGATATAGAATTAAAGTCATCAATAGTTACATTAATACTATTTACACTACTTGAAATACCTACACTTTTGGTTTCAAAGGAAGTAGCTTTATATGCATCCTTTGTATATGCCTTAGTTGCAACAATTTTAGGTACTAAACTAATTAACAGGCCACTATATAGAATTGTGAAGGAACTAAAGAGGATAAAATCCCACGAATATGTAGAGGATGGAAGAATAGAAACAGGAGACTACTTCGAAAAAATATTTGATGCATTAAATGAATATAAAGACATAGTAAGAAAGGATTTTGTAGGATTTAAAGGTATTACAGATGAGATGAATACATTTAGCAATACCTTAACAAATATTGCAGATAAGATGAAATATACATCAGATGAAATATCAAGTGTTGTTGAACAGGTGGCAGAGGCGGCTATGACTCAAGCTGGAGAGACAGAAACATCAGTTGCACTACTTAATGACAATGTTGAGGCAATCAAAAATGTAGTAGAAATCGAGATGCAGAACAAGGAAGAACTTGAAAATGCAGTAGAGAAAATAGAGACAAGCTTTAAGTATGTTGATATGACATCTCAAAAACTTAATGAGTTATTAAAGAATTTTGAGGTTGTAAAGAATAGAAGTTTTGAAATAAAAGAACAGGCAAAGGGAATAACAGAGGTTGTAGAACTTGTTTCACAAATTGCGGCACAGACAAATCTTCTTGCACTAAATGCTTCAATTGAGGCAGCACGTGCAGGAGAAGCAGGACGTGGCTTTGCTGTTGTTGCAGATGAGGTTAGAAAGCTTGCAGAACAGTCAAAGGCTGCAGTTGATGATATAAACAACAGACTTCTTGATTTTGTAAATCAGATAGAAATCCAGGTAAATTCAGTTGCAGAGCAGTTTGAAGTTTTAAATGACGAAAACAAAAAGTTAAATACTGCAGTTCATTCAAGTAGTGAAGCAAAGGATACAATAAAGCAGGTTGCAGATAAACTTATTGAAACATCAAATAAGCTTCAATCAGAGACTGATGCTATAATAAAGGTTTATGAAAAGATTGAGTCTCTTGCAGCAATTGCAGAGGAGAATTCTGCATCATCTGAGGAAGTTGCAGCAAATGTTCAAAGTTATACAGAAGAGATTAAGAAGCTTATTGATAGTATTGCAGATTTTAAAAAGATTACAGAACAGTTCTCGCAGGATATAAATATATACAGAATCTAAAAAAAGTTGCCATCAGGCAACTTTTTTATGTTGTTGATAAAACCACTTGTTAGTGAAAGTATGAAAAAGCCCCATGAAAGGATTTCAATAGGCTCATTCATGAGCTTTAGCAATTCTTAGGTTTTCGACTTTGGAAAAGTCCGTAATTCGGCACAGGACGTGCCGAGCCGAGCGGCCATCAGGACGATGGCATCGCGAGGGTAGGACTTTTTCAAACAAA
>NZ_JAIHAO010000030.1:0-22256 GCF_020054765.1 Caloramator sp.
TCAATAACTTTTCTTCTATATTTAGTTACCAAAACAAGATGATAATACAACAAGAATACCGAATGATTATTATTGTCTAAATCCATTCTATTACATAACCTCCTTCCTATAATACTGATTATATCATGAAGCAAGAATTTATCAAGCAACATTCATGACCCACTTACAGAAGTGGGCGACTTCTGTTGCTGTTTATGTTAAAAAACGACAAAATATATAAAAAGATAATAATTAAATGGAATATACTGTATAATGTATAAAAAATAAAATTCATATACTCTAAAATTGGAGTATGATGTTGAAAAAATATTTTATTTCCTTATCAAATTTCAACAAAAATTAGAGAGGGTGGGTGCTAAAATATAATAGAAAATAGAACTAAGGGGGATAAATATGAAGGACGTTGTTGAAATAGCAAGCTGTAGAACTATATTAGACGACAATAGAAGCTATATCTACAGGTACTATATGGTTAAAAATTGTAAAAAATTCAATATAAGGGATAATGAACTGGAGATAAAATGCTACGGTATTGAGGTAGTTAGGGAGGATTATGATAAAAACAAGATAGTTGCAACAGAAAGGGAGAGAATTGACATTGTAAGTACAGATAGAACAAAGGTACTAAAGCTTTTAATAGACCTTCAAAGGAATGAAGTTTCACCTGTTCACCTCTTTGAGGTGGTTGGAGAATACGTTGATGAATGGACAAGCGACTTTGATAATGAAATTTCAAAGCTTGAGGCAAAATTAGTATTTGCGTAAATAAATCATTAACCGAATTTAAAGTAGAACTTATCTACTTTTGTAATCAGTATTTAGGCGGATTTAGACAGTCGTTTAGTAGTTGTGGTAAAAAAGTTACCTTTTCTACTAAGTTAACATTTTATAAAGTTGTGGGTAGTTCATTAAGTTTTATAGAATAAACTTTGTTGACTTAAGGTGAGTTTGTGCTAATCTATAAATAAGTAAACGGGGTGTCATTACCTCTTGTTTACTTATTTAAAATTAAAATTTATAAAGGTGATTTGATGATAAAGGGTATAGGAACAGATATAATTGAGATAAGTAGAATAAAAAAGGCAGTAGAAAATAGTAGTTTTTTAGAAAGGGTTTACACCAAAAAGGAACTTGAATATATAAAGACTAAACCAATAGAAAGTGCAGCAGGATATTTTGCAGCAAAGGAGGCAGTATCTAAGGCACTTGGAACTGGAATAAAGGGATTTTCCTTTAGGGATATTGAAATACTAAAAAGGGATGGAGCACCCTATGTTGTTCTACATAGAGGTGCTAAAAAAATTGCAGAGGATAAAGAAATAAAAAACATACAGCTTTCAATTTCTCACTGCAGAGAATATGCAGTGGCATATGTGGTAATGGAGGGGTAGAATGAAGGTATCAAAGGCTCAAAATATGAGAAATATTGATAGAAGGGCTATGGAAAAGTATAAAATTCCCGGCATAGTGCTTATGGAAAATGCAGCCTGGGCCCTTTTTAAAAGAATAAAGGAGAAGGAAGTAAAAAGAGTTTTAGTTGTGTGCGGCGTAGGTAACAATGGAGGAGACGGGTTTGCACTATCAAGACTTCTTATGATAAACGGTTATGATGTCAGCGTATACCTATTTGGAGATGAAGATAAAATAAAGGGCGATGCAAGAATAAACTATGACATACTTCTTAATATGGGAGTTTTAATAAAAAAAGAATTAGAGGGCTTAAAACAGGAATTAAAGTGCTCTGATGTTGCAGTTGATGCTCTGTTTGGTACAGGCCTTGATAGGGAGGTTGAGGGAATATATAAGGAGGTAATTGAAGCAATAAACCTTTTTTCAAAATATATAATATCTGTAGATATTCCATCAGGAATAAACTCAGATACAGGCCTTAAGATGGGGAGTGCTGTCTTTGCAAACGAAACAGTAACCTTCGGGACAGCAAAACTTGGCCTTCTTATTAACGATGGAAGAGAACATAGTGGAACTATTTATATCGACAACATTTCAATCCCAAAGGCCTGTATAGATGAAGAGGGACTAAAAATTTCAACAAACTATAGTGAGTTTCCCAAAAGCCTTTTAAAAAAAAGACATTTTGACGTAAATAAAGGAAGCTGTGGGAAGGTTGCAGTAATTGGTGGCTGTTTTAATATGTCGGGGGCAGTAACCCTAACGCTAAAAGCAGCCTTAAGAACAGGAAGTGGACTTGTAACAGGAGTCGTTCAAAGAAGTATTGTTGATAGAATTGCTTCTTTCTTACCAGAGGCAACCTATAGAATTTGCAACGAGAAGGACGGATACCTCCTTTTTACAACAAGAGAACTTGATGAAATAATGCAGAGCTACGATGCTGTTGCAGTGGGTGTTGGTATAGGAAGGAGCAACCATATTACATCCGTAATCTCATATCTACTTGAAAAGTCAACAAAACCACTAATAATAGATGCAGATGGACTAAATATGCTCTGCAGCATAAAGGCAAGGCTTAAAACAAAAAAATGTCAGGTTGTTTTAACTCCCCATCCTGGTGAGTTTTCAAGACTTACAGGTCTTGATGTTGACTATATAAACAAAAATAGAGTAGATGTTGCTGTAAATTTTGCAAAGGAATATGGATGCATACTTCTTTTAAAGGGTGCAAGCACAGTAGTTACTGATGGAGATAGGGTGTATATAAACACCACAGGAAACCCAGGGATGGCAACGGGAGGCTCTGGTGATATTTTAACGGGAGTAATTCTATCCTTGATAGGTCAAGGCTATACACCCTATGATGCAGCCCTCCTTGGTGCATATCTTCACGGATGTGCAGGAGATTTTGCATATAAAAAGTATGGAAATGGATTAGTCGCCAGTGATATAATAGAATATATAGGACAGGCTATGTTATAGTAATAAATCACCTACAAAAAGAATATTTATAATTGTAGTATTTTTGTAGGTGATTTTTTATGAAAAGACAAATATCTATTATTTTAATCACAATATTCGCAATATTCATAATTTCCTGTAAAATAACCAAAAAGGACAAAAGTGTTGAGGACTTTATATTAACACTAAATTCATATAAATCCGAAGTAGAAATAGAAATCTACAGCAACAAAGGCACATCAAAGTATAGACAGCTTCAGATATATAAATTCCCCGACAAGGTTAGAATTGAGACATTAGAGCCAGAATTTTTAAAGGGAAAAGTAATGATTTTTAATAATGGAAGGTTTGAGATATATCATCCCTTGATAAACCAAAAATATGAGGGAGACATAAAGGTAGAACCAACCTTTATACATCTTGGTATTATTCAAACAAGTTTGATAAAAAATAAAGAATATACAACAACCTATACTATGTTAGATGGTATAGAGACAATTAAACTTAGGTTAAAGTTAGAGGGTGATAACATATACAAAAATGAGGCTGTAGTTTATTTTACCAAGAAGGATATTAGACCACTTTACTTTGAAATTTACGACAACAGTGGCACTTTACGATACAGGGCAAAGTTTATAAACTTTGAATGTAATAAAGATATAAAGGATGATGTTTTTACTATCGGTTTAAATTGAAGGGGGAATAATGATGTTAAGGCCCTATTATGCAGAAATTAATCTTGATAGTATAAGAAATAATATAAAAGAAGTAAAAAGGGTAGTTAAGGATAGAAGGGTAATTGGAGTTATAAAGGCAGATGCCTATGGACACGGGGCAGTTGAGGTTGCAAAGGTTTTAAAGGAGGAGGGTGTTGATTTTTTTGCAGTTGCCATAATAACAGAGGCATTAGAGTTAAGGGATGCAAAAATAGAGGATGATATTCTTGTATTAGGCTACACACCAGAGGAATACTTTGAAACTGCAGTAGAAAACAATATAACACTTACAGTATACGATGTTAATTTAGCAGAAAAACTTAATTTAGTTGCACAAAAAATGAATAAAAGAGCAAAGGTGCACATAAAAATAGATACTGGTATGGGAAGATTGGGCTTTTTGGTAGGTGAAGAGACAAAAAGGGATATAAAAAGAATATGTGCCCTTGATAATATTTATGTTGAGGGCATATATTCGCATTTTGCTTGTGCAGACCTTAAGGATAAAACCTATTCAAAAATGCAGCTTGAAAAGTTTAAATGGATGATTGACGAGTTAAAAAAGGAAGGAATAAGCTTTAAAATTAAACATATGGCAAACAGTGCAGCAATAATAGATTTAGAGGAGAGCTACTTTGATGCAGTTCGCCCTGGAATAATGCTCTATGGCTATTATCCATCCGATGAGGTGGATAAGACAAGGGTAAATCTAATACCTGCAATGAGCCTTAAGGCAAAGGTTGCAATGGTAAAAAAAGTAGACAAGGGTACCTCAATTAGCTATGGACGACAGTATATTGCAGAGAGTGAAAGGCTAATTGCAACACTTCCCTTAGGTTATGCAGACGGCTTTTCAAGGATACTGTCAGGAAATGCAAAGGTTTTAATAAAGGGAAGAGAAGTTGACGTTGTAGGCAGAATATGTATGGATCAATGTATGGCTGATGTGACAGAGGTTGAGGATGTAAAGATAGGTGATGAAGTTGTTGTGATGGGAAAATCAGGTAACAAGGCTATAACAGCAGATACAATAGCACAAAGGCTTGGAACTATAAGCTATGAAGTTCTTTGTATGGTCTCAAAACGCGTCCCAAGGGTTTATATGAGTGCCACCCAGGTGAAATGTGACATTTCCCAAAAAGCGGAACATCCTGATGCTAAATAATTTATTAAGCTACAAAAGTCATCTATGTGTGTGTTCTGAAAAATGCCACGTAATAAAATGAAAAATTCAAAAACCAAAAAATAGCAACATAGAGTATGTAACATCTTGTGGATAAAATTGTTAAACAGAAAGTTTACCTACAAATAGCTACTTTATAAAGTTGGAGTAGTTTTGCAATAAAGTTATTGATGGGAAATATGGTTTTCACATATTATATTATTGTTTAAATTGGGAATAATGATAAAGAGGAATAATGGTTGCAAATAAAGTAAGTTAAGTGCTATAATAAAAGCATTAGAGCCTCGCCTACATAGGTAAATTTAGGGGGTATGATGATGAAAAATAAAAAAATAACAGTGAGCCTCCCCGAGAGCTTACTTGATGAATTTGATAAATTTATAGAATGTGAAAATGGTAAAAATAGAAGTCAATTTATTAAGGAAGCTGTAATATTATATATTAAGGAACATAAAAAGAAAAACATTAGGGAACTTATGAAGAAGGGCTATCAGGAGATGGGTAGCATTAACCTTGAAATTGCAGAATGTGGAATGGACTGCGATTTTAAGGAACTTGCCAAATATGAAGCAGAGCTTGCGGAGAGTGATATATTAGATGGTTCAGGTGGTGAAAAGAGGAGATATATTCTATGCTGATTTAAGCCCTGTCATAGGTTCTGAACAAGGAGGAGTAAGACCTGTACTTATTATACAAAACGATGTAGGTAATAGGTACAGCCCTACTGTAATTGTTGCGGCCATAACCTCACAGATAAACAAGGCAAAACTCCCAACCCACGTTGAGATTTGCTGTGAAGATTATGGACTAACAAAGGATTCTGTTATCCTGCTTGAGCAGGTTAGAACAATAGACAAAAGAAGGCTCAAGGAAAAGATAGGACATATAAGTGATGGACTAATGAAAAAGGTAGACGATGCATTACTTATAAGTTTAGGACTTATTGACTTTTAGTGCCACCCAGGTGAAATGTGACATTTTCCTTTTGTTGTAAAAGTAAATTTAAATGTACCTATAGAGAAGATACTAAAAAACAATTTTTGCAAAGTGTCAACCACTCGGTTGGCACTTTTATTTTTTAAAAGTGCAGTAAAATAGTAAATTTTACAAATGAAACTTATATATTTAGATTAAGTCAAATTAATTATCTGAAATAAAAATATTGTTTTAGAAAAATATTAATAAACAAAACAATAAAAGATACGTGGAAAAAATATATAAATATTTATAAAAAATAGAAGGAATTCTTATAAATATTTCGAATAGTATTATTTAGGAACAAATATGCTATTTGTCAAAGGAACTCAAAAACCTTAGACAAAAATTTTACTGGGGGGGTATTAATGATTTCAAAACAAAAATTATTCAAAAAACTGACAGCTTGGTTTATTAGCTTTTTAATGCTTTTTAACATCTTAGGCCTAAACATCCAAGGTTACGCAGCCCAGACAGAAATTGTTGCAGCGTGGGATTATACGTCTGCACCTACAAGCTATCCAATACCTGCAACAAGTGGGGTACTTAAGGATAGTGCTTTTTTGAGCCATTTTAGAAGTGACAATATAATTCCAAAATACAGTTCAGGCAGTTTATCCATAAATGGATGGGATAACGGTGCAAACACAAAATATTGGCAAATACAACTTTCAACCAAGGGTTACGAAAACTTAACTTTATCAGCCAAAACACGTTCATCATCAACAGGTCCTAAAAATTTTAAAGTAATATACAGCATAGATAATGGAGCTACCTGGAATGATGTCCCAAATAGTGATTATGCAATAACAGGCACTACTTTATCATATTATATGCCAACCTTATTATTGCCACAGGATGCATCCAATGTTGAAAACCTTATAATAAGATTTATAATGACAAGCAACGCCACAAGTTCATCAACTACAGTAACAGAGGTTGCTCCAACTGGTACAAGTAACATAAACAATATTGTAGTTTCAGGTACTTTAGTAGTTGACGAGGAAACAGTTGCACCTGTAACAGCAACTCCAGAGAGCGGTTCAGAAGTAGCTCTAAATTCAAAGGTTGCTCTTTCTTGTGAAACAGAGGGTGCAACAATAATGTATTCAATAAACGATGGTGAGTTTATCCAATATGATCAACAAAATAAAATTACTCTAACACAACTCCCAATAACAATAAAGGCATATGCAGTAAAAGAAGGAATGAAAAACAGCATAACCTCAACCTTTACATATACACAGGGTAAAGTTGCATCAGTTACAGCAAGCCCAAATGGAGGAGCAGTGCTTCCCTTCAAGAAAGTAACACTATCTTGTGAAACTCCAAATTCTATAATTAAATACTCTTTAGATAATGGAGAAACTTGGAATACATATGAAGCTCCAATAACTTTAACAAATCTTCCAGTAACAATAAAGGCATATGCAACAGCAGAAGGTTTATTAGACAGCCCAATTTCAACATTTAATTTTACAAAAAAGATAAACAGCGAATATAACATATACTTTGGACAAATACATTCACATACAACAAATTCTGACGGTCTTGGTTCATTAGACGACGCATATACCTATGCAAAAAACACTGCAAAGCTTGACTTTTTTGCAGTAACAGACCATTCTAATTCCTTTGACAATGCAAACATTTCTTCAATGGCAGATGGCTCAAAGAGCACGAAATGGCTGAATGGACATAGTGCTGCAGACAGATACACAGACAGTAATTTTGTTGGTATCTATGCCTTTGAAATGACTTGGTCAAATGGAACAGGGCACATAAATACCTTCAACACTCCAGGTTTTGAAACCCGTGACACAGCAAAATACAAATTGCCAGACGGATTAAAGCAGTATTACAATGTACTAAAACTATTCCCTGATTCAATTTCACAGTTTAATCATCCGGGACCAACATTTGGCGATTTCAATGATTTTGCATACTATGATCCACAAATAGACAAACTCATAACATTAATTGAAGTAGGTAATGGAGAGGGGCCAATAAGAAGCAGTGGATATTTCCCTTCATATGAATATTACACCCGTGCCCTTGATAAGGGATGGCATTTAGCACCAACAAATAACCAAGACAATCATCTTGGAAACTGGGGAACTGCAAACACAGGAAGAACAGTTGTATTAGCAGACAGCCTAACAAGAGAAAATATATACGATGCAATGAGAAATATGAGGGTATATGCAACAGAAGACAACAACCTAAGGATAAAATACACTTTAAATGGTGAAATAATGGGTACGATACTCGATTCAAAACCAGAAAGTGTATATATAAAGGTTGATATAGAGGACCCAGATAATGAACCATTAGGTAAAATATCAGTAATAGCAAATGGTGGAAAGATAGTAGAAACAAAGACAGTAACAACTAATAAAGATGTGGTTGAATTCAATCTTTCACCTAACTATTCGTATTACTATATAAGAGTAGATCAAGTTGATAAAGACATAGCAGTTACAGCACCAGTTTGGATTGGAGAAGTTGATAAGGCAGGAATATCAAAAACAACAGCAAGCACAACACTACCCCTAAAGGGTGAGAGCTTTAAGATTACAACAAACTATTTCAACAATGAAAATGTTCCTATGGAAATTACAAGCTTAGTATATTCAATCAATGGTAAAGTAATAAAAGAAGTACCACAATTAGAAACAGTTAACCCATTATCAACAGGTTCATATTCCTTTGACTATATACCAGTTTCTGCAGGAAAGTTTAATATTGATGTAAAAATGACAGCAAAGATAAATGGTGTGGAAAAGATTTTTACAGATGTATTAAAAATAGAGGTGGCAGACCCTGCAATAACCACTAAGATTGTGGTAGATGCAACCCACTATAATGACTATGTATATGGTTATTATGCAAACAACCTAAACAACTTTATAACTATAGCAAATAGCAGAAAAATTGCTGTTAATGTGGAGAAAAATAAGCTTACAGATGAAGTTTTAAAGGATGCCCAGCTTTTAGTAATAACAGCACCTGCAAAGAAGGCAGGAACTGTAAATAGTATACCATATCAACCACAGAGTTTTAGTGATGAAGACCTTCAGGTTATAAAAAGATTTGTTGACAAAGGAGGAAACCTAATAATTTGTGGTATTGCTGACTATCAGGATGGAATAGGTCAATATCAAACATCAACCCAAATGAACAGATTACTTGAAGCAATAGGTGCAACTACAAGATTTAATAATGATGAAGTAGTTGACGATGTAAATAAGGTAAATAATCAAAACTATAGACTTGCATTCAATAACTATAATTTTGAATCACCTTATTTAAGTGGTGTATCTCCTGAACAAAAATACAGCTTCTACAGCGGATGTTCACTAAATATTGATAGTGAAGCATTAGCAACAGGAAAAACAACTTGGCTTGTAAAGGGCTATGATACAACAAGGTCGATAGATTCAAATAAAAACCTTCCTGGCGTTTCATTACCTGAGGGAAGCGTATATGCCCTTGCTGTAGAAAAGCTGCCAGGTGGCGGAAATATGTTTATAGGTGGAACAGTATTTATATCTGACTTTGAAATAAAGGTTCAGCTTGATAATTCAACACAGCTTCAAAACAGCAACTACAACATAACATTAAATATACTCGACTCCATAAAAAAGGTCATACCTGTAAGTAAAATTAATACTGTCCGTTCAGGAAACAAAGGGGATATATTCTGCGTAGAGGGTATAGTTACAGCAGGAAAGACTCCTTCAGATAACAGCTTCTTTGACACCTTATACATTCAGGATGAAACAGGAGGAATAAACCTATTTCCAATTTCAAGTTCAGACATAATGGTAGGACAGAGGGTAAAAGCAGTTGGAACTTTAGATGAATATCAAGGAGACTTAGAACTTAGGGTTATTGAATATGAAGTAACAGATACAAATATAAATCCTATAGAACCAACCCTACTATCAACAAAGGATGCAATGGATAGCAAAAACGGTGGACTTCTTGTAAAGGTTATAGGTACTGTTACAAGAATGGACGCACAAAACATTTATGTTGACGATGGTAGTGGTGAGGCACGTATATTTGTTGATGGATATATAGGCGATGGAAGTGGAGATGAATCAAAGAAAGGTAAATGGGATGAAAGGATTACTGTAGGTAGCAGGATAAGTGCAGTAGGATTAGCCTCCGTAGATCCAAATGGACCAAGACTAAGGGTTAGAAATGTTAGTGAAATAGTATTTCTTGAACCAGCAAAAATTAGTGTAAGTGGAATAAGTTTAAATACAACAAGCAAGATAATTAATATTGGAGAGAGCATTAATTTAATTGCAACAGTTGAACCAAGCAATGCAAGCAATAAAGATGTAGTTTGGGAATCAAGCAATGAAGGTATTGCAAAAGTAGATGCAAGTGGAAAAGTAACTGCAGTATCAGAGGGAGAAGCTAAAATAAAGGTAAGAACATTAGATGGAAATTATGAGGCTCAGTGTACAATTTACGTAATAAAACAAAATGCAAATGGATTAAGTATAAGGTATGCAGGTGTTAATAGATACTTGACGTCTGTAGAAGTATCAAAAAAAGGATTTAATAGAGCAGATATAGTTATAATTGCAAGTGGTGAAAATTATTCAGATGCACTTTGTGCAGTACCATTATCAAAGAAGTATAATGCACCAATACTACTTGTTTCAAGAAATAAAATAGCAAATGAAGTAGTTGAAGAAATAAAAAGATTAGAGGCAAAACAAGCCTTTATAGTAGGTGGTAATGCTGTTGTGTCAGATGAAGTAAAGATGGAGCTTGAAAAGATAGGAGTAGATGTAACAAGGATATCAGGCAAAGATAGATACGAAACATCCTATGAAGTGGCTAAACTATTAAATTTTGATAAGGCTGTAATTGTGAGTAGAGAAGGATTTGCGGATGCACTATCTATATCATCAATAGCAGCAAAAAATGGATGGCCAATTTTGTTTACAAAAAAGAATCAATTACCAGAACAAATAAAAGAATTAATAAACACAAGTAAACCAGAAGAAGTATATGTAATAGGAGGAGTAGCAGTAATATCAGATGATGTTATAAATAATATTGAAAACGCTGTAAGAATAGCAGGGAAAGATAGATATGAGACGAATTTAGAAATAGCGAAAAAGTTTAATAATGAAATAAATTATGAAAGAATATTTGTAGCAACAGGAAAGAATTTTCCAGACGGTCTATTTGCTGGAACATTAGCTGCTATGACTAATTCATTTGTATTTTTAACAGGGGATGGTGTCTCTGAATCAATAAAAAATCATATAATTGAAAATAGATTAGACAATACTATTGTATTTGTTGTTGGAGGATACAAAGTTGTAACAGAAGAAATAATAAAAGAATTTTTTTAGTCCCACCAAGAGCTCCGAAAAAATGATACCTTAAAAATTGTCATCACTATATATAGTACATAAAAGATAATATGTGCAACTATATATAGTATGTTTTTAAAAATAATTTGATTTTTTCGGAGGTCTCCCACCCAGGTGAAATGTGACATTTCCATTAGCTGTAAAAAAGTAAATTTAAATGTACCTATAGAGAAGATACTAAAAAACAATTTTTGCAAAGTGTCAACCACTCGGTTGGCACTTTTATCTTGTATAATGTAAAGGGTATGAATTATACTACTCTTTCAGAATTTTATTAAAAGGGCCGAATGATGTTTATTGATTTTTTTATCTAATGAATGTATTAATTTATTATTAAAAAAATTAAAAATTGTCAACGTAAAAATAGTGTGTATTTTGTCAAAATATGTGCTATAATATTTGTGCGGTTAGAAAAATAAGCCTTATGGCATAATAAATATAAAGACCAAAAGGAGGGAATGTGTGATGAATAGAGACATCAACAAACTAAAGGAAATAGCAGTTGAAGTTAGAAAAAACATCATAAAGATGCTAACTGAATCTCAATCAGGGCACCCAGGCGGCTCACTTTCAGCGGTGGAAATCCTAACATCACTATACTTTAGTGAAATGAAGGTTGACCCAAACAATCCAAAATGGGAGGATAGAGACAGATTTATTCTTTCAAAGGGACATGCAGCACCAGTTCTATATGCAGTTCTTGCAGAAAAGGGCTTCTTTGACAAGTCAGAGCTTATGACTCTAAGAAAGATTGACTCAAATCTTCAAGGACACCCAAGCATAAAGAACACTCCTGGTGTAGATATGTCAACAGGTTCATTAGGCCAAGGACTTTCTGTAGCAAATGGAATGGCACTTGCTGGAAAGCTTGATAACAAAGATTATAGAGTCTACATACTACTAGGCGATGGAGAACTTGAAGAAGGTCAAGTTTGGGAAGCAGCAATGACAGCAGCACATTACAAGCTTGATAATGTAACAGCATTTGTAGATTTTAATGGACTACAAATAGATGGTCCTTGTACACAAGTTATGAATGTAACTCCAATTGCAGATAAGTTTAGAGCATTTGGATGGAATGTAATTGAAATAGATGGACACGATTACAATCAAATATTTGATGCAATAGATAAGGCAAAATCTACAAAGGGAATGCCAACTATGATAGTTGCAAAAACTGTAAAGGGTAAGGGTGTATCCTTTATGGAAAATCAAGTAGGCTGGCATGGAACAGCACCAAGCAAAGAACAATGCGAACAAGCACTACAAGAGTTAGGAGGTGCGATTAATGGCTAATTTAGCAACAAGAGAGGCATATGGAAAGGCACTTGTGGAACTTGGTAAGGAGAATAAAAATATAGTTGTTTTAGATGCAGACCTTTCAAAATCAACAAAAACAGCTGATTTTGCAAAGGCATATCCAGAAAGATTCTTCAATGTTGGTATAGCAGAGGCAGACCTTATTGGAACAGCAGCAGGACTTTCAACTTGTGGAAAGATTCCTTTTGCAAGCACATTTGCTATGTTTGCAGCAGGAAGAGCATTTGAACAAATAAGAAACTCAGTCTGCTATCCAAAGCTAAATGTAAAGATTGCAGCAACACATGCTGGACTTACAGTTGGTGAAGATGGTGCATCACACCAATCAGTAGAAGATATAGCAATAATGAGAAGTATACCAAATATGACAGTAATATGCCCATCAGACGATGTTGAAACAATGGCAGCAGTTAAGGCAGCAAGCGAATATTATGGACCTGTATACATAAGACTTGGAAGATCATCAGTTCCAACAATAAACGACAGACCAGAATATAAGTTTGAAATAGGAAAGGCTGTTTTATTAAAGGAAGGTAAGGATGTTTCAATATTTGCAACAGGAATAATGGTAAGTGAAGCACTAAAGGCAGCAGAAGAGCTTCAAAAGGAAGGAATAGATGCAGAAGTTATAAACATCCATACAATAAAGCCAATTGATGAAGAGGCTGTTGTAAACTCAGTTAAAAAGACAAAGGCAGCAGTAACTTGCGAAGAACACAACATAATAGGTGGACTTGGAAGTGCTGTTTGCGAAGTTCTATCAGAAAAGTATCCAGCACCTGTAAAGAGAGTAGGAATAAAAGATACATTTGGTGAATCAGGAAAGCCAGCAGAACTTCTTAAGAAGTATGGATTAACAAAGGATGAAATTATAAAGGCTGCAAAGGAAGCAGTAGCAGCAAAATAAAAAAGTGCCACCCAGGTGAAATGTGACATTATCCATAAAATGTAAACAATACCACCCAAGATAGATGCGGAAGGCCACAACTGCCCCGTATTACACTTGGGTGGTTTAATTTTTACTCATAATATGTATAAAGGATGAAAAAACAAGAATATTAACATTAAGTGAATAAAATAGCATTTCTGAATTTTATTAATCAAACTACTGTGCATACTAATCTAAAATAGAGAAAAACACAAAAAATATACAGCCATTGCATAAAATGAAAGCCATTGAATTTGCTTTATTTAAGGCAAAATGATAAAATGAATATGCAGAATTGGAACGACATTACCAATAGGAAGGAGGAATAATATGAAGAAAGCAATAAAGGAATACATTTTAATTACCCTTGGAATCTTTTTAGTTGCTGTTGGTATATACTACTTTTTAGTTCCAAGCAACCTTGCAGCAGGTGGAGTGAGCGGACTTGCAATTGTAATAAATCAATTTTTTCCATCAATTCCTGTTGGACTTTTAATGCTTGGAATGAATATAATCCTATTTATAATTGCATTCATAGTAATAGGCAGCAATTTTGGTGCAAAAACAATCTATTCGAGCCTTGGTCTTTCTGGAATGATATGGGTTTTAGAAAAGTTATACCCCATTTCACAGCCTATGGTCGATGATTTACTTTTACAGCTTTTATTCGGTATATTAATCTCGGGTATAGGTATGGGAATAGTATTTAATCAAAATGCTTCAACAGGCGGTACAGACATAATAGCAAAGATTATAAATAAATTCTTCCATATTGATATTGGAAAGTCACTTCTTTTATCAGATTTTTTGATAACACTTGCAGCAGGCTTAACCTTTGGACCAAAGATAGGTATGTATGCACTTTTAGGAGTTGTAATAAATGGATTTGTTATTGATAACGTTATTCAAGGTTTAAATGTATGTAAACAGGTAACAATAATTAGTTCAAAGAGTGAAGAAATAAAAAAATATATAATAGAAGAGCTTGGAAGAGGTGTAACTATCTACGACGGTAGAGGTGCCTTTACAGGCGAAAAGAAGGAAGTTTTAATGACTATAATTAGCAGAAAGGAATTTATAAAACTTAGAGAATATATAAAGGAACTTGATAAGAGAGCCTTTATAAGCGTAAGCAATGTACACGAAGTCTTAGGAGAAGGATTTACAGAACTTGAGTAAAGGAATATTATATCAATAATGTTCAGATTGTTGACAAACCTGTTTTTTAGATAAGATTAGAAAAAGCCCCTGAAAGGATTTTAAAAAGGCATATTTCATTAGTTTTAGCAATTCTATTTTTAGACTTTGAAAAAGTTCGTAATTTGACACAGGACGTGTCGAGCCGAGCGGCCATTAGGACGGTGGCATCACGAAGGTAGGACTTTTTCAAAAAAGAAAAGCTTAGAATTGCTTAAGTTGTAGAACGGATGCCCAACAAATCCTTCGTGGGGCTAATTGATATATAACTTTTTCAACAGCCTGTAGTTAAAAAAACACGTAGGTCTCCCACCCAGGTGCGATGTGGAAATTAATAAAAAATGTCACATTTCACCTGGGTGGCACTTTTTTAAAAAATTTTCACACAAAAAAACAAATTTATGTTATTATATATGTTGTAGAAAAATATATAACTATTATACAATACGACGAAATAAGGAGTTGTTGCTGATGATAGAACTTAAAAATGTTTCAAAGGTCTACAAGAACAACCATATTGCACTATCAAACGTCAGCTTTAAAGTGCAAAAGGGTGAGTTTGTGTTTTTGGTTGGACCAAGTGGTGCAGGTAAATCAACAATTTTAAAACTTCTAATGAAGGAGATTGAACCTACAAGTGGAGATATAGTAGTAAATAATGTAAATATAACAAATTTAAAAAGAAAAGAAATCCCATATTATAGAAGAAGCATAGGAGTAGTATTCCAAGACTTTAGACTTCTTCCTGATAAAACAGTTTATGAAAATGTAGAGTTTGCATTGCAAATAGTAGAGGCAAGTCACAAGGACATAAAAAAGAGGGTACCCCAAGTATTAGATATGGTTGGTTTATATAGCAAACAAAAAAACTATCCACACCAACTATCAGGTGGAGAACAGCAGAGGGTAGCTATTGCAAGAGCGATAGTAAACAACCCAAAGCTTTTAATATGTGACGAGCCAACAGGAAACCTTGACCCAGATACAGCACAGGAGATTATGAGCCTAATAAACGATATAAACAAGAGCGGAACTACGGTTCTTATGGTAACCCACGCAAAGGATCTTGTTGACAGAATGAAAAAGAGAGTTATAGCAATAGAAAAGGGTGTAATAGTGAGAGATCAGCAAAGAGGTGTATACGGATATGAGGATTAATACGATAAAGTACTATATAAAAGAATCATTAAAAAGTGTGTATAGAAACAGAATAATGAGTCTTGCATCAATCACAACAGTTGCAGCAACACTATTTATACTTGGTGTCTTTATGCTACTTGCAATAAATGTTAATCGCTTTGCAGCAAATGTTGAGGATATGATTGAAATAACAGCCTTTCTAAAGGACGATGTAACAACATTAGAAAAACAGAAGCTTGAGAGACAAATAAAAGAAATACAGGGCGTTGTAAGTGTAGAATATGAATCAAAGGAAAAGGCACTTGAAAAATTTAAAGAACAGCTTGGAGAAAACAAGGACCTTGCGAAGGGCCTTGAAGAATCAAATCCACTACCAGCATCCTTTATAATAAAGGTTGACAGCCCAGACAGCGTAGAATATGTAAGCCCAAGAATAGCTCAATTAGAAGGCGTACTTAAGGTAAAGGATGCAAAAAAGACAGTTCAAACTATAGGAAAGCTTGTAAAAATAATTAGATATTCTTCAACTATTCTAATGGTAATTTTAGGTACAATTTCAATCTTTTTAATATCAAACACAATAAAGCTAACTGTTTTTGCAAGAAAAAGAGAAATAAGCATAATGAAATATATAGGTGCAACAGATTGGTTTATAAGATGGCCATTTATATTAGAAGGTTTACTTTTAGGCCTAATAGGAGGCTTTATAGCTGCACTTATTGTAGAAAATGCATATACCTATGCAGCGAACACAATAAAGAACAATATAATGATAATTACATTAGTACCGCCACAGGAGGCTGTTAAACAAATATGGTGGCAGTTCAGCCTTCTTGGAACTTTAATTGGAGGATTCGGAAGCTATATTTCAATAAGAAGATTCCTATCTGTATAAAATTTGGTTTGGGGGGATGGTTGTGAAAAAGAGATTATTTACCATTACAATGGCAATATTTTTATCATTATCATCTACATTTGTTTATGCAGATGAACTTAAGGAAAAGCAAAAGCAGCTGAATGAAACAAAGAAAAACATTGAAAACCTAAAGGATAAGATTGATGATGTAAAGGACAAGCAGGAAGATGTAGAAAAGGAAATAAATAATCTAAACAGCAAAATAGATAAGCTTCAAAATAGCATAGAGAACTTAGATAACCAAATAGTAGATACTAAAATGAGAATTAAACAGCTCAATAAAGAAATAAAACAGCTTGAGAAGGAATACGAAGAGCAGCAGGAACTGTATAAGGAAAGAATAAAGGTTATGTATATGAATGGGCCATCAAGCATTTTAGAAGTTTTGTTAGATTCTCATAGCTTTTCAGATTTCTTTGGACGAGCAGAGATTGTAAAGGCAATAGTTGAAAATGACAAAAATATATTAAAATCAATAGCAGAAAAGAAGGAAGAAATAGAAAATAAAGCAAAAGAGGTAACGCAAAAGCAGCAAAGATTATTGAGTATGCAGTATGAATTATCATCTCAAAAAAGTCAACTTGATGAAGCCTGCAGAGAACAAAGAAAACTATATGATAAACTTGAAAAGGATAAAGCATACTTAGAAAGGGTATTAAAGGCAGAACAAGAGGAATCAAAGCTACTTGAAAAACAAATAAAAGAAATACAGGCAAGACAGAACAAAAACAATAACTTTGGCACTTTTTCAAAAACAGGTATTATTAAGGTTAGCGATTTAGGATATATTCCAAGGGTAACATCACCCTTTGGAATGAGAATGCATCCAGTTTTAGGCTATGCAAGAATGCACAATGGTATGGATATTGCAGTTCCAACAGGAACACCTATTTATTCAATGGCAAAAGGAGAAGTTATAATAGCACAATATATGAGTAGTTATGGTAATGTGGTAATAATAGACCACGGGGATGGATTAACCTCAACCTATGCCCACCTTTCAAAGATATCTGTTTCAGTTGGACAAGTTGTTGAAAAGGGACAAATGATTGGAAAATCAGGTAACACGGGCCTCTCCTCAGGACCACACCTACATTTTGAAATAAGAAAAAATGGTGTTCCTGTAGACCCAGCACCATATTATATAGTTGGACAATAAATAAAAAACTGGCAGTCATATCACTTATAACATTTGATATGACTGCCAGTTTTCGTTATCCAATAAGATAAAATCAAACAAAATGCTTATAGTAAATCTGAAAATCCTTACGATGCCATCGTCCTGATAGCCGCTCGGCTCGGCACGTCCTATGCTGTATTACGCACTTTTTCTACATTAAAACCAATATTTAATAAAAATTATAATTTCAAATCCCTTCGTTGAGAGTTTTTTAATTTCAGATAACGATTGGGTTTATTGACAATCTAATATGTTTTAGTAAAATAAATGGTATAATATTACAAATATAGGGGTATCATATAAAATAAAACTATAAGAGGTAGATTGATATGAAGCGTAAATTTCTATTTGTTTTATTATTGTCATATATGGCATTTATATTTTACCTATCATCAGAACCAGCATATATATCCCATAATAGAAACAGAAAAATAATTGAAACAGTAAAGGTAACAACAGGAAAGGATATTGAAAAAAAGGTAGGTAGAGAAC
Organism: Caloramator sp.; assembly: GCF_020054765.1. Lineage (NCBI taxonomy): Bacteria > Bacillati > Bacillota > Clostridia > Eubacteriales > Clostridiaceae > Caloramator > Caloramator sp. The sequence continues at coordinate 18,324 of NZ_JAIHAO010000030.1, forward strand.
GTCTAAATTTTTACGTTAGGAAAAATGCCCATTTCTTTTTATTTATGTTTTTAGGAAGCCTAACATTTCTATACATAAAACATACAAAAATAAAAAATAAGTTTTTAATTGCATTTATATTTTGTTTTTTATATGCAGTTTCAGATGAGGTACATCAGTATTTCGTCCCAGGGAGAGGACCAAAAGTTATGGATGTATTAATTGATTCTACAGGTGCACTTATTGGTATAACCTTTATTAAAATAATAAATTGGAAAAGTAAAAATATTGTGGTAAAATGAAGATATTGATTGTTAAAAACATTACCTATCATAAGGGAGGATAAATATGCTTGTTTTTACAAAGGCAGAGGGAAGGTTAAAGGAAATATCCGATAAATACATAAAAAAAAGTGAGGTTGCACGAGTTTCAATGCCTATTGAATACAAAGGACAGCTCTATAGAGAAATACAGTTTAATAAAGTATTTTTAGGTAGTGTACGCCAAACTGTTAATGGCTACATATATGTTACAGAGGATGGACAAAAAGTAGAGGATGAAAGGGACATAAGGGAGCTCTCTTATCTTGCATATCAATTTGAAGTTCTATTTGATGATGTTTTCAGTGGAGGTATACCAAAGGCTGTAATAGAAGAAAAACAACTAAAAAGAGAAGAGAAGGACTTTGAAAAAATGCTTGTAGCCCTTGATGCACTTAAGGCAGAGGGCCTTGAAAAAACAGAAAAACTAAGGGATGCCTTCTTAAATCTAACAGCCTTAAAAAGAGAAAACAACAAGGTACTTAAGGAACTAATAGATAAGGTAAACAGCCTATCAAATGAAAACATAGTCTTCAGCAAAAAAATATTAGATGAAATAATGCCATATTATAGAAGGGCGCTCCTTAAAAACTTTGAAAAGATAAAGCTAATTGCCAAGACGAAGGATGAGATAGACGATGTTAAGGCAGCCCTAAACAAAAAAAGAAAATCACTCAGATTTAGAATATCAGGTACAGAACTTATGGATTGTCTAAATAGACTCGATTACGGCATAGACTACTTCAAAAAAGTTTTAACCGTTTACGAACCAGTATTAGATATGAGTGATAAGGAATATATTAAGTACCTTGATTCTATGGATAGAAAAAATGTTGAAGAGAAGATGATGAAGTTAAGATAAAAAATACTGAATTAAATATTGGAATTTTTGTTGAAACGGCTTGATAAATATAATAAAATTTGTTTAATATAATTATGCAAAATACCATTACCTTTATTGCTTAAGAGGGGTCAAAATATGTGTACTAAAGATTTAATAGTAAATTAAAAATAAAGAAGTAGATTTTTACAAAAAAGTATGTTATAATTTCAACTAAGATTTTAATATAAAAAAGGTTTAAAGAGTATTTAGTATCAATTTAAGTTATAAACAATTTAACGATGATTGGAGGGGTTAAATCTATGAAGGCAAAGAAGTTCCTATCAGGAGCATTAGTAGCTACAATGCTTCTATCAAACACAGCCTTCAGCTTATTACCTCACAAGGTATATGCAGCTGAGGTATCAAACAGAATTGAAGGTACTACAAGATATGGTACAGCAAAGGAAATAGCACTAAAGGGTTGGTCAAATGGAGCAGAAACAGTTATTATAGCAAATGGTGCTGTATTTGCAGATGCATTGGCATCCGCAGGTCTTTCAGCAAAATATGATGCACCAATATTACTAACTAAAAAGGATAATTTAAGTGATGAAGCAAAGCAAGCTTTACAAGCATTAGCACCAAGCAAAGTGATAATAATTGGTGGAACTGGTGCAGTATCAACAACAGTAGAAAATCAAATAAAAACTGTATTAGGTAATATAACAATCAACAGAATTGCAGGGCAAGACAGATATGAAACATCAGTAAAGATAGCTGAAGAGCTTGGAAATACAGAAGAAGCTTTTGTTGTAACAGGGGACAAGCTCCCAGATGCAATGACAGTTGCAAGTTTAGCAGCAAGAAAGAAAATGCCAATCATATTAACAAAAAAGGATAATTTACCACAAAAAGTATCAGCATACATAAACAATGAAAATGCACCTAAAAAGTTCTATGTAATTGGTGGAACAAGTGCTATATCAAATGAAGTTGCTTCAAAATTCAACAATTCACAAAGAATAGCTGGAAGCGATAGATACGAAACAAACTCTAAGTTTATTGAGACTTTTAAAGAAGAATATGACATGGATAAAATTTATTTAGCAAATGGCCAAAACAATGAATATACAGATGCAATTCCTGGTGCAGCACTTGCAGCAAAGGAATGGGCACCAATAGTATTTGTAAAGCCAGTTTTAAGTGAATCAACAAAGGAAACATTAAATAATGTAATGACTCCAAATACAAAGGTTGTTGCTTTTGGTGGAACTTCAGCAGTTTCAAATGAATCATTACAACAATCTAAGCCTCAATACCAAGAGTTTAAGACTGGAACAGTTGGAGCAAATGAAAAATTGACAATATATAGCTCAAATGTTTCATTAAATGGTACATCAACATTAAAAAATGCTGTAGTTTTAGGTAATCTTTATGTTCTTGGAAATCAAGTTACATTAGATAACGTAACAGTTACAGGAACTGTATATGTTGATACAATAGGAAGCGTTAATTTAGATGGCGTAAAATGTACTGAAGTAAAAGTTCTTGCAGCTCAAGAGGTAAAATTAGAAGGTAATGCTGTAAAGGTTAGTGTAGAGACAAGAAAGAATACACAAGCACCTACATTAAAATTAGAAAGTACAAAGGTTAATAAAGTAGAAGTTAAATCAAATGTTAAATTAGCTGTATCAGATAAAGCAAATATAGAAAATGTTGAAGTTAAAGAATACAACAGAGAAAATAGAGAGGTTATTGTTAAAGAAGGTACACTAAAGGCAGAGGTTGTAGTAAATGCATCAGCAAACATAGTTGCTGAACAAGGTGCAAAGGTAGAAAAGGTAGTAGTAGAAAAGAAGGATGTAACATTAAATGTAGATGGTGCTGTAGGTAAGGTAGAAGTAAATAAAGAATCTACTGTAAATATAGGTTCAAATGCAAAAACAGAAATAAGTGTAGCAGATACAGTTGAAAAGATAGACTTAAATATAGATAATGGTGCAGATATAACAGTATCCCCAGATACAAACTTAGAAGAAAAAATAAACCTTGGTGGTGAAGGTGCATCAAATGTTAAGTACTTTAGAGCAGAAAAATTTGCTCAAGAAGTAGTTCAATTTGTAAATCAAAACTACACAATGAAGCACTTTAATTTAACTGCACAAGATTCAGTTATAAAAGTTAAATTAAATAGTGTTGAAGCTGAAGATTCACAAACATTAAAGGACTTCTACAATACAAGAAGAGAAAGTGGAGTTTTAAGAGACTATTTCCTAAAGGCAGAAGAGTTTGCAAATCAAAAGATATCAGGTTATGGAGACCTAAAGATTGAATTAAAGAACAAACTTGCAAACAGAGGAATAAATCTTGATTCAGATTTTAGTACTATAGTAAATGCAATAAGAGATCAAGGATTAGTTGTAGAAAACCTACCAAATGTAAGCTTTAATGGTGTAAAACTTACAAAGGTTGAGTTTGGTTCAAATACAGTTTACAATAACAATAGATTGGATTTAACTGTTGTAAAATCTGAATTAAACTTCAACAAGTCAATTGAGAATGTAACTGTTTCAGAACTAAAGGAAGCGTTAAAAGGAAAGACTATCAAGCTAACATTCGAAAATGGAGAAACATTGACAATAACATTTGAAAAGTAATATAATTAAAAATACAGGGAGGATTAAACTTCCCTGTATTTTTATTAAAAATTAATGGCTCTTTGTCAATTGTTGGGGCGGGTATTCGATTAGAATGCCTGTCCTTTCTTATTTGAGAGTGATTTTAGAAAGATAGGTTAGATTGGGGAGAGTT
>NZ_JAIHAO010000008.1:0-77913 GCF_020054765.1 Caloramator sp.
TTTTTATATGGAAAGAATTGGGGGAATAGGGTTAAGGTGAGAAGGGGCAAGGGTTTGATGAGGGTGGGGGTTTGACATGAGTTTTTTATTTATATACATCAAGATGGAACTTTTTTACTTGGAAACAGAGATATTTACTTTTTAAATATTTTATCCACCAATTCCTTATCCATACCAGTATTATTATACCTTGCTTTAATATAAATATTTCTTATTTCATCTAAATTATCCCATAAACCTTTGGCCTTATTATTTATGTCAAGGCTTGTATCAGATGAGAGTATATCAATCTTATTCTTCTTTAAGCTCTTTAAAAATTTAAAATACTTAAATCTGATATATTCAACCTTATCATCAAGGTTATATTTTTTTTGTTTCTTTTTTACTTCAGTAATCTTTATAGATTCTTTTAGTTCAACAAATTCATCATCAGAATTGCTGCTTATGCTTATTCTTTTTAAAATTGTGACCACAATCCAAATAAATATTAAAAATAATATAGCCTTTATAATAAGGCCTATAATATGTGAATTTAAAATAGCATCTATTAGAGTATTTTTGTTAGGTGCAAGTTTTATAAACTCATTAGATGAGTTCTTAATATTAGGCATATTATCTAAATTAAACTTAATATTTACTTCCCCAAATATTAATGTAAATATCTTAATAAAGGAAAATATAAAAAAGGCCAACACGTAGGCTATGGTTAATGTGGCATAATAGTATAAATAAAACAGCATTTTAAAGATAAATCCTCTTATCTGTGGAATTGATAAAATAATTGAGAAAGAAAGTAGAGAGGACATTAATATAGCATTAAGTTTATTTATTTTAACATCCCCTTCAATTTTAAAAACCCGTAGCATTCTTAGTAGAAGAACAGATGTTACTGTATAAAAAATTAAGAAAATACTACCGTAGAAGGTTATATCCTTAAAGGACATATAAATAATAATGTGAATAAAAATTGCAGTCCCAATTAATTTATTGGCTGTTTTAAAGTAGTCTTTAAAATAGTAATAGTCAAAAAGGCTTTTTCTATTTCTAAAAAGCCAATATAGCATTATTGTATAGGATAGTACAAATAAAAATATTTCACTACTTCTATAAAAAATAGCGGGTATAATAAGAAAAAGATATATATAAAAAGAATCTAAATCCATAATTGTAAAAATACTAACTGTTAATAACGTATATAAAAATAGTATATCTACCTCTTTTATAGTAAAAATAGAAAACAAAACCAAAAACACAAAGGAGACTCTGTTTAATACATTATTTAATAAAATCAATTTCAATTAAAATCGCCTCCTATTACGTAGGTTTCAATGTTGTTTGAACTTAAAAGCTCAAGATTATCCCTTGAGGCTGCAATTATTATAAGCTTGTTTACTTCTTTTGATATTTTTTCAATATTTAAAATATATTCCTCAAAAACCTTCGGAAGAATTAGGACAAATGAGCTGTAGTTTGAACATATAGGTATTAAATATTCTAAATAATCCTCAAAGGGCATTGATATATTATAATCTGCCATTCCAAGCAATTTTAAAACCCTGAACTTGTGGTGTTCAGTAAGTCCATAGTGAATTATTTCATTGTTTGAGCTTGTAATCTGTGAATTGATTGAAATACCATAGGGAATTTTACTATCGTGAAGTTTTTCACATATATCCCTTGCAATGGATATGCAGTCTTCGATTTTCTTAGAGTCAATGCTATAGTAAAAGGGCTTATAGCTTTCTACATTAACAACAATCATAACTGTACTATCTGTGGTGTAATCAAAATTTTTTACCATAAGCTTGTTTAATCTTAAGGAAGTAGGCCAGTGGATGTTTTTTTGAGGTTCAAAGCCTGTGTACTCCCTAAGTCCTACAATCATTGTTGGATCATCTAATATAAACCTTTTAACCGATATATTTCCCATAGTACTTCCATAAGGTATAAGAACCTCCTCAAAATTTAATTTATTCGGCAATACAATTACAGATTTATTTATATAAAAGGATATTTCCTTTGTAGAGAGGCCTAAAATATCTCCAACCTGCAGATACGCATTATTTATTACATAAAGTCCTCGTCTTTTAAAAAGGATAGTATATTCCCTAATCCTTCTTTGATAGGGCAAAAGTACTGTATGGAAGCTGAAATACATTTCATTTGTTATTTTATTTTTTTTATTTTTAAAATACATACCCTTTGGCACTTCTAAAAAAGCTTCAAGGAAGGTTATGGGTAGTTTTTTTCTATTTTCTAATTGAAAAACTAATTTAACTTCTTCACCAAACTCAATAACTTCCTTTGAAGGGTATATATTATAGAATAAATTCCGATAAATTATTTTTTGCATAATATTGTTTACAAAGAAAAAGAGGATTAATAAAAACAAAAGTACATAAAGCATATGAGTTCCTCCTAAATTTCCTCAAGTGGAACTTTAATATTGTCTAAACATTTTAAAACAAAGGAATACATAGACTTAGATTTTGTTTTAGTTATTATTCTATGGTTTAGGACATAGGGAGCAAGGAACTTTACATCCTCAGGAATAATAAAATTCCTTCCATTTATTGCAGCATAGGCTTGAGATGCTTTAAAAAGGCTCAAGGTTGCACGGGGACTTGCACCAAGTATAACTTCTTCAGAATTTCTAATAAACTCAATTAAATCAAGTATGTAGTCTAAAACTTCATCGGATGCCTTCACATATTTAAAATTTCTTTGAACATATTCTATTTCATCCTTAGTAACAACTTGCTTTAATTCCTCAAGAGGATTTTCTTCTTTGTATCTTTTTATTATATCCTTTTCCTCCTCTTTAGTTGGATATCCTAATGAAATTCTCATTAAAAACCTATCAAGCTGTGCCTCAGGGAGAGGAAATGTACCAAAGGATTCAATAGGATTTTGAGTTGCAAGAACCATAAAGGGCTTCTCAAGAATATATGTAATACCATCAACTGAAACCTGCTTTTCTTCCATAGCTTCAAGAAGGCTTGACTGTGTACGAGGTGTAGCCCTATTTATTTCATCTGATAGAAGTATGTTTGTAAAAATAGGGCCTCTTTTAAATTCAAATTCCATAGATTTTTGGTTATAATAATTTATACCAGTTAAATCAGAGGGCATAAGGTCTGGAGTAAATTGAATTCTTTTAAAATTAAGTCCTAAGCTTCTTGAGAAGGCCTTAACTAAAGTTGTTTTTCCAAGACCAGGGACATCCTCCAAAAGTATATGCCCACCACATATAAGGGAAACCGTCAAAAGGTCAACTATTTCCTCCTTGCCAACTATAACTTTACATACATTTTCCTTTATTCTATTAGAAAAATTAACAAATTCCTTCATTTGTTACCACTCCCTTCAGTAATATAATAACATATACATATAAATCATATCCACATTATTTAATTAATTTATTAATGGAGTGGGGAAATGAAAAAAGTAGTGGATTAGAAACAGCTTACTTCTATTTAGAGTGTTTAAGTTTTCAGAAATAATAACAGTAACTTTCAATAAAAAATAAATTATATGAATAATAGAATATTTATAATATATTACCAAAATAGGTATTGACTATCACCTTAGGGTTTAGTTTATGATATATTACAAGAGGTGATGGTTATGTATATAAAGGAAGTTTGTAAAGAATGTAAATTAACTAAAAAAGCAATTGAGTATTATGAACAACAAGGATTGATTTCTCCAGCAATAGAGGACAATGGATATAGAAACTATACAGAAGATGACGTGTTTATTTTAAAAGAAATAGGGGTTTTAAGGAAGATAGGTTTTAGTGTTAGAGACATTAAAGATATACTTGGTAGTACCAACAAAACTGCCACTCTGGAAAAATGTAGATATAAAATGGAGTTAGAAATTGAAAAGTCGTTGGCTAAGAAAAAATGTTTAGAAGATCTAATAAGGGATTATGATATAAATCAAGCTATGAAGTATATTGAAGAAAATATCGAAAAAAATTTTACAATTAGAGAGAAGTTGTTGCAATCATTTCCAGGAAGTTTTGGATTGTATTTAAGTATACACTTTGGACCATTTTTAAATGAGAAGATTGATACTCCTGAAAAGGAAGAAGCATATAAAAAAATTATTGAATATTTAGATACAGTTATAAATTTAGATTTCCCAACTGAACTGGAGGAGTTTCTAATTCAGGGACTTCAAGAGATGAAGGAAGAAGATATGCAAAGAATAAATAAAACAATAATGGATTTGATAGAAAATACAGATGAATATTTAGAAAAGAATAAAGAAGATATAGTTAAATATTTAGAAATTAGGAATACAGATGAATATAAAAATTCTTTAGGATATAAGATGCAGAAATTATTGTTGGAGTTTCAGCAGCAGAGTGGTTATTACGACATATTTATAGAAAATCTTAAAATATTAAGTGATTCCTATAGAGAGTATTTTGAAAAATTACAAGTTGCAAATGAAAAGTTTTTAAAAAATTATAACATTCAGGTTGAAAACTATTATAAGTAATAAGGCTTACAAATATTATCTAAAATTGAAGCCTTAATTTCAGGTAATAGTTACCTAAAATTAAGGTTTTTTTTATACATAATTAGGTTGTCTATTTTTGAAGTAAACTACACTTAAATCCGCTCTGTTTGCAAGGTCTATTGCTATATCAAAATTTGCACCTATTGAGTCAATATTATGGGCATCAGAGCCAACAGTAACATATTTTCCTCCAAGCTCTTTAAACCTTTTTAATATATCGAGCATATTAAGTGCAGCTATCTTATTCTCAAGTCTTCTTGTATTAATTTCTACAGCCTTTTCACGCTGTGCAATAATTTTTAAAATTTCATCTATTATTTCTTTAAAATCGTTATAATATAGTTCAGTATCCTGATATTTTGCATACCTTGTTACATAGTTTATATGACCTAAACTGTCAATGAAGTCACATTCCTTAATGCATTTATACATAAAATTTAGATAATGAAGATATGATTCTTTTTTTCTCTATTTTCGTAAAAGCCTGGTTGAAAAATATCCACTCCATCAACAACGTGAATTGATCCTATTACATAATCAAAGGTATATTTTTTAATTAATTCCCTGTTTTCATTAATGCAGTCATCTCTAAGTCCAAGTTCTATTCCTATTAAAAATTCTTTAGAACGATATTTTTCATATTCATTAAAATACTTTTCACAATCAAATATGAAATTACCTTCTAAAGGATAGTTAATATCCATATGGTCTGTTACAATAAGCCCAATTTCTTTTTCCTTTGCCTTTTTTATTGCAGCTTCAATTTGCATTTTAGAATCTGTTGAAAAGGTTGAATGTATATGACAATCATATATCATTTTTCTTACCCCCTAAAAAATACTACAAACAATATAATTATATCACATTTGTAGTCTATAAAGATAAAAATAAATTTTATTAAAAGATTAAAAAGATGAGGAGATATAATCCTCATCAAGATTGTTTATAAACCTACTTGTTAGATAAAGTATGAAAAAGCCCCATGAAAGGATTTCAATAGGCTCTTTCATGAGTTTTAGCAAATCTTGCTTTTCGGCTTTCAAAAAGTCCGTAATTCGGCACAGGACGTGCCGAGCCGAGCAGTCATCAGGACGATGACATTGCGAGGGTAGGACTTTTTGAAGCAAAGAAAAGCTTAGATTTGCTTAACGAAATGAACCGATGCCAAAGAAATCCTTCATGGGGCTAATCAATATATAACTTTTTCAACAGCCTGAGATAATGAGATATAATCCTCATCTTTATCTTAAATTTTGCTTTATTAAATTTATAATGTATTCTCTATCCTTTAAATTATTTTCAAAGTCAAGATTGTCCACATTTATTTTAAGAATAGGTGAAATAGAGTATTGTTCAAAATAATCCTGATAGTGCTTGTTTAGTCTTTCCCAATAAGCTCGTTCAACAACTTTTTCGTATTCTCTACCTCTTTGATATATTCTTCTAATGGCCTCATCTACTGAAACCTCTAAATAAACCATAAGCTTTGGAGGATGACAATGTTCAAGCATATTTTCAAATAATTCTATGTATAAGTCGAACTCTTCCCTTGACATTTCTCCGCTTTCCATAAGCATTTTTGCAAATATAACATCTCCATAAATACTTCTATCCATAACTGCATTTTCAATAAGGCTTGCTTCCTTTATATGTTTAAATCTTTTATTTAAAAAGAAAATTTGAAGTGGAAAACTATATCTATGTCTATCATAGTAAAATTTTTCAAGAATAGGATTGTTATATACTGGTTCTTCAAAGGGAATAAATCCTTCATTTTTTAATATATTCATCAAGGTAGTTTTTCCCGCACCTACAACTCCATCAATTACTAACATATTCCAAAATCCTCCTTTGTCTATCTTGCTGAGGGCCTGTTGATAAAACATAATATTCTCCCCTTTAAATTTAGTCAGTCTTTAATAGTATAATTTAAATATAGTATAAATTTCAAGGGGTAGAATTTTACAAAAAATTAAGGGGCATATGCCCCTTACATAAATACTATTATTTTATGTTCATTTTTATCATCAAGCAGAGGAATATAGTTAAATTCTAAAACCTTTCCATCAAGTTCAATTTTTTCAATTCCAGAACATTTTCCATTATTGTTTATAACTTTTATATTATAGGTAGTATCGTTGTAGGTGTAGGATATTTCATATTCCTTCCAGGATTTTGGGATACAAGGATTTATTACAATTCTATCTTGGAGTTTATTAAACCCTAATATACCCTCAAGGCCTACTTTATACATCCAGCCAGAAGAACCAGTATACCAAGTCCAACCACCGCGTCCAATGTGGGGTTCAACTGCATATACATCTGCCGCCATAACATAGGGTTCTACTTTATATTTTGAACATTCAAGTTGTGTAGTTGTGTGGTTTATAGGATTAATCATACCAAACAGTTTAAATGCTTTATCACCTAAACCTAATTTTGTGTAGGCAAGTATAACCCAAGTGGCAGCGTGGGTATATTGACCACCATTTTCACGAACACCAGGCACATAACCTTTGATGTAACCTGGATTTAAATCGCTTTTGTCAAAGGCTGGTGTAAAGAGTTTAATTATAGCGTCATCGTAGGAAATTAGGTATTTTTCAACTGCATCCATTGCTTTAAGGGCTCTTTCTCTATCTCCAGCATTTGATATCAAAGCCCAAGATTGTGCAAGGGAATCAATCTTGCATTCTTGGTTTATGCTTGAGCCAAGAGGAGTTCCATCATCAAAATATGCACGCCTATACCATTCTCCATCCCAAGCATTTTCTTCGATTGCATTTAATATCCTTTGCATATGTTCTTTGTATGTTTTAGCTCTTTCATAATCATTTAGCTTTTCGCAAATAGGTATAAATCTATTTAGTATGTCAATCAAAAACCATCCGAGCCATACGCTCTCACCTTTTCCTTTGTTTCCTACGGTATTCATCCCGTCATTCCAATCGCCACATCCCATAAGAGGTATTCCGTGTTCACCATATCTTAGACTGCGTTCTATTGCCTTTATGCAATGTTCATAAACACTTCCTCTTATTTGTGATGTTCTTGGTATACCATATCTCTCGTCAGTTTTTTCATCAAGTGGTTCATCCTCTAAATAGTTAACTTCAATATTTAGAATGTCGTAATCTCCTGTTTTGTAGATGTATTCAGCTGTAACATAGGGTAGCCATAACAAATCATCTGAGAACTTGGTTCTTATTCCTTTGTCGTGACTTCCAGGATGCCACCAGTGTTGAACGTCTCCCTCTACAAATTGGTGTGCACAGTGGAGTAGAATTTGTGTTTTAGCTATTTCAGGCTTAATATTTATAAAGCTTAAGACGTCCTGTAGCTGGTCTCTAAATCCATATGCACCACCAGACTGATAGAAGGCTGATCTTGCCCATATTCTGCAACATAAAGTTTGATATAACAACCAAGTATTCATTAGTATGTTAAATGGTTTGCTTGGGGTAGAGACTTTAATGGTGTTTAGTAATTTATTCCACATAGATATTGTTTCGTTGAGCTTTTGCCTACATATACCAACATCTTTGTACCTATCAATAATGTTACTCAAATCTTCAAAGTTTAGGCAATTACCTAAAAACAGGGATATTTCTTTTTCTTCATTTTGTTTTATCTCTAATTTAAGTTGAACTACTGAACAAGGATTAAAACCGGCACCAGTAGTGTTACTTAAGGTTTCGTAATTTAGCCCATCAGGGCAATCAAGTTTATTTTCGTCATTAAGAAATTCATTTAAATTACCAGTATAGCTAACTATTTTTTCTGAGGATGAAACAAACATCAACCTGTTTGTAAAATCTGTGTTGTAGCTGTTCTTAAATATAAATGAGTTAAGGTCTTTATTAAATTGACTAACGATAAATTGATTGGTTAAATAATGGGTTACTCCCATAACAGGTCTTACGTAATAGAATATAGATAATTTTCTTTTTGTGCTACTAATATTTTTTAAATTAAGTAAAGATACTTTTAGCATATCATCCTTTGGAACAAAACAGTTTAGTTCACCAATTAACCCATTATATTGATGCTTATATCTGACATAACCAGTACCATATGTTATAACATATTCAGTTTGATGTCTTATAGGCTTTGGAGTTACAGTAAAGTAATCTCCAGTATCATCATCGCGTATAAATATAGTTTCGTATATTGGATCAATAATAGGGTCATTACTCCAGGGAGTTAATTTGTTTTCACGGCTGTTTTCAGCAAAGATATATCCGCCGCCAGATTCTGTTGAAATAAACCCGAATCTATTATTTGCCACAACATTTATCCAAGGCATAGGGGTGTGGGTATTGTCGTTTAATTTAATTACATATTCGCGACCATCTGTATTAAACCCACCATATCCGTTGAATATTTGTAGTGGTTCATTGTAAATAGGTAGTTCCTTAAACTCATAAACCCTATTTACTTTATTAAGCTTTACTAAATTTAAAGGAGTTTCTTCTAAACTTAGTTGCTTGTGTATACTGCCTAAATCTGCATCTATACATATTCTTGCAACTGAATAAAATAGGTCTATGTCTTCCTTTGGCATTGAATTTATGCTTCTTATAAATATTCCTCCGAATTTATCAAGTTGATCTAAATTGTTGTTGTATCTTATTAAATCCCTTATTTGAGATTGTAGAGGTTGTAAATATCCACCTTCCTCTTTAACTAAAATTACAAGGTCGGTTAGAAGACCTCTAACTTTAAAATATTCGTGGCATTTTACTAATGTCTCAATTATGTCAATATAGTCAGATTTACTTATCTTAACAAGCATTATAGGCAAATCTCCAGATATTCCATATGCCCAAAGTGAAGATTGACCCTTTTGATTGTTCTTAATATGTTCTTCATACCTTCTTCTAATTTCTGTTACAAAAAGTATGTGATTCAATATTTCTGAAAAAATTTCCTTTTCATTTAATGTGAGGGATAAATATTTATCCTCCATTTGTGCCCTAAGGTATGCAGAACTAAAGCTTCTGTCAATGTTGTAAAATTCTGAGTACTTTTTACATAATTCAATGCAATGTTCTTTGCTGTCAGCAATTCCTGTTATATATGCAAGTGTAACAGAAGAATTTGGCTTCAATATAATTCTTTTTCTAATGCTGAATATTGGGTCTAATACAGCACCAGTTGTATTAGTAAGAGGCGTATTCAATGCTTTAGGATTTAAAAGAGTGTTGCCTCTTCCAATAAATTTAGAGCGGTCAGTTTCGACTTCAATATTTTCAGAGAACTCACCTGTACATAAGGTATGGAATGCCCATACTGTCTTTTTACCGTGTTCTCTTGGCCTTCTTGATGCAATAATACTGTTGTATTGTTCTAAAAATTCAGTTCTAATAAATAAATTATTAAAGCTTGGGTGAGCGATATCTGCCATTAAACTTGATAGTGTGATTTCCATATAACTTGTTACTTCTATTGTTTTTTCATAATTTGATAGATTGCTTATTATGATTTTTTCAACTTGGCAGTTATCTTCTGCACTTATACATACTTCTGTTGTAGTTTCAATATCTTTATCAGCTCTTGAAATTTTTACATTGTCATCATTAAAAACAATTTCATATTTATCAGGTATTTTTGATGTAGGTTCGATTGTATTTGACCAAATTACATTTTCGTTTACATCCCTTAGATAGACGAACAAACCATATTTTTTGTTTGTTAGGCTATCTCTCCATCTATTTAAGTATATGTCTTTAAATTTTAAAAAGTTGCAGCCGTAGTCGCTAAGCATAGCGGAAAAGTCACCATTTGTAATTAAGTGGCATTTAGGAATTATACTATCTGGCATACCAAGCTTTTTAGTAAAGTCCACGTGCATAAATTGTGGTTTTTCAAGTGGTTTTATTTCTTCCTTAATATTTTTAGTGATTATTGTTCTAACTGGTATCTTTTCTTGTAGTAGAAATTCACCTGCAATTACTTTTGGATTCGAATGAAATCTTTCAATTAAAATATTTTTATTTAAATAGTTGTTTATAGATGTAAGTATCATACCTTGGTGGTGTGCCATAAAGCTTTGGACTATACCATAGTTTGAAGTTTTATCAGTTCTATCAGGTGTAAAATCAATTGCTTCATATAGTCCATATTTTCCTAAAAGATTGTACTTTAGCAATTCCTTTATATTTTCTATGGCAACACGTGGTTTAAAGGGTAGAGCAAGTATAGTAGAGTAGGGAGATATAACCATATCCTTAGATAAACCACGTTTTAAACCAAGTGCTGGTACCCCAAAGGCTTTGTATTGAAAATTAAGTAATATATCAAAACCATAAAATCCCGATTCTGATGTTCCCCAAGGAACTTTTCTATCCCTACCATAATTTATTTGAGCTCTTATTACAGTTTTATATGTTTCATCAATTAAGCTGTTTGTATAATTTTTCATAATTATGGCGGGCATAAAGTATTCAAACATAGTTCCAGTCCAGGAAACAAGACTTAGATATCCATCAATTTCTGTTAAAGACCTTCCAAGCTTAAACCAGTGATTAACAGGAACTTCACGGTTTATTACAGCAAGATAACTTGCTATTCTTGCTTCTGATGCAAGAAGGTCGTAGTAGGAATTGGTTAGACTATTATTATCTGCATCAAATCCTATAGAGAACAGACCACGTTTTTTATCGTATAAAGGAGCAAATTGTGTATTTGATACGAAGTTGTTTAGTCTTTCTCTTAAACTATATAATGAATTTATTAAAGACTCCACATCTTGTCTACATAGGTTCAGTTCTTCATTAAGTAATTTAAGTATTTCAAATTCAATATTACTAATTTTATCTTTTAGATGAGATATTTCATAAGATATATTTTTGTACAAAAGAGGAAGTTCTGCCAATTTTGCAGTCTTTATTTCTTCAATAAGATTTAATAATTTTTTATATTCATCCTTGTGATTTAAGAACTCAAGCTTATTTGTATTTATTAAACTTGGATAAATTTTAGTAAATTGTACTAAATCCTTTATACAGTCTGATATATGTTCTTCGTTAATGTTGTTATTTAGCTTGTTTAATAGGGTAAAGATGTCAAAATCCTTTGAAATGTCATAGTTGTATTCGTAGTAATCCATTATATCTTGAAGTCCGCTGATAAAATCATATGATAAAGGATTTTTGCTTAAAAATTCATCAATTGAGGATGATGCAACCATAAGGTATGCAACAAGGTTTCCACTATCTACTGTTGATACATATTTTGGATGAAGTACCTGTAGAGTTCTTGTATCGTACCAGTTGTAAAGATGTCCGTTCCATTTATCAAGCTTTTCTAAAGTAGACATTGTTTTATCAAGCATATATACAAATTTTTTAAGTGATATATATCCAAGGTCAACAGCACTACACATAGATAGTATCAAAAATCCTATATTTGTTGGAGATGTTCTATGTGCTATTTTAGTTGTAGGTACTTCTTGAATATTATCAACTGGTAAGTAGTTGTTTTCTTCATTAAAAATGTCTTCATAGAATTTCCAGGTTTTTATACCTATCTTTCTTATTAGTTTAATGTCTTCTTCAGGTGCCTTATAAATTGGCTTTAAATCGAGTTGACTTATTTTATAGGCAACTATAGGAGAAAGTATCCACAGCAATATAAATGGTACTGCTAAAATTAAGTTATTTATATTGATAATTATACTTAATAAAGTGATTAAACTTAAACTTGCAGCAGAAGGCAACATAGTCTTAATATAACTTTCCAAAGTGTTTTTAGTATTTCTTTCAACATCAGCAGCAGTTACCCACTCAAGAAGGTTTTTATGTGATATATATACCCTATAGATAGTTTTTAAAATAGCGTGGAGGGATATATAAGTAACATATGGTAAAAAGATAATTGTTAAAATAGCTTGACATAAAATATTTTTGAATCCATAAATAATGTTGTTATTTAATCTTCTGTTTATATTTTTGTAGTATTTAAGTTTAATATAGTCAAAGAAATTAAATATTACAGGAAGAAATACATCAAACAATGCAAGAAGGATAAAATAAATTGACTTAAAGCCAAAGAGGTAAAGAGACAAAATGATAATCAAGCTGTAGTTTATTGGAAGAAGACTTCTTCTTAAATTATCAAATATCTTCCACTTAGATATGGAGTTAATAGGGTTCAAAATCCTTTTACCATAGGAATTTTTCACAAACCTATTAAGCCAATGGATTGTTTGCCAATCTCCTCTTATCCATCTGTGCATTCTTAATATGTATGAATTGTATTTTTGTGGGAAACCATCAATAAGCTCTATATCCGTTGCAAGTCCTACTCTTAAGTAGCTTCCTTCTATAAGGTCGTGGCTTAATAATGTATTATCTGGAATTGCTGTATCGAGTGTTTCCATAAAGGCATCCACATCATAAATACCCTTTCCAGTAAATATACCCTCTTTAAACAAATCCATATAAACATCAGATATAGCACCACTGTAGGTATCTATACCACCTTCAGAAGCATATATTCGAGTAAATTTAGATTTAATACTGCTCTCTATATCAATTCCTATACGTGGTTGAATTAAGCCATAACCATCAATAACAACTTTTCTTTCGTGATCAATAAAAGCTCTATTAAGTGGATGAGAAATTGTTCCTATGAGCTTTTGGGCATAGTTAATTGGTAGTTTTGTATCTGCATCGAGGGTTATTACATATTTTGCATCCATTATTTTTTCAATATCACCCACTATAACATTAAAGGTGGTGTCATTAAAGCCTCTAATTAACCTATTAAATTCACATATTGCTCCTCTTTTTCTCTCATATCCCATATACCTATTTTGTGATGAATTAAACACCCTTTTTCTACATAGAAATAGGAACTTATTATCTTGATATTTTTCATTAAGATTTTTTATCAATTTAACAGCAGTATCAATTATTTCTTCATCTTTTTCTTCAACTTCTTTTTCACTGTCCTTTAAATCTCCAAGAAGTACAAAGAAGATGTTGTCACTATTATTAGATACATAAGTTATTTCAAGATTATTAATTAACTCCTTAACCCTGTTAACGTTTGGTATTAGTGTTGGAACTATTACTACTGTTTTACATTCGTCTGGAACACCTTCTGTGAAATCAAGCTTTGGCAAAAAACTTGCTTCAACGTTATTTAAAATATATCTGTTTACAATGTTTATAGATAAATTTAATGCTATTGGTAGTGTTATTAATATTGATATTATTAAATACAAGTTTTCTAAATCAATTGGTGAGTTATTGTAGGCAAATTTAGAGTATAAAATAGCTATTAACATTGATAAAGAGAATATAGGGAGTAGATAAGAGGTTAAACCTATCTTTGATATTTTCTTATGTATACCCAATCTATTTAACAGTTCTTCAAGGCCATCATCAATTAAATAGTAACCTATATGATTATGCTTAATATTATCTTTCTCAACATCACAGCATTCAAGGGCAGTTTTAGCAACAAAGGTTTCTGATAGGTTGTATTTTTTAGAAATCTGCATTACTTTTTTACGGTAGTAACTTCTTGTTTCAAAATCCTGTTTAGGGTAGAAACCTGATGGATCCTGCCTTAATATTCTTTCTACATATGATAGTTCTTCAAATAAATCTTCAAAATTTAGAGCTATAACAAATCTTAAACTACAAATTGCATTTCCAATAGACATCTGTAGTTTTGCCTGTTCTTGATGTTCGTGATGGATAATATCATCGACAGTTATGTCGTATTCAAATAGTTTATCATTAATAATTTCCATTATGGATTCATTTGATTTGTTTGATTTTTTCAAGTAAATCAAAACTCTTTCTAAAAAATGATAGTCAATACTTTCCATATTATCAAGGTGCTCATATAAAATTTTAACTATTTCTTGATTATCTAAATTATTAAATTGACTAACCTTATCCCAAGTCTTTTGAATTGTATAAAGTTTAATACATAAGGAGGATATATATTCTATTAAAGATAACTTAAACATTGGTTCAAGGCACCAAAGCTCCTGCATAGTAAGTGGTGCAACTCTTTGGTATGATTCAATAAAGGATGTTAAATTTTTTTTGTCTAATCTACCATCAGTATGACTTATCAATTCATAGCAAACTGCAAATATTCGAGGAAGACCTTTAAATATACTATTTTTCAAGTATAAAAGCTGTTTAAAAAAATTTTTATCTAACTGATGTGTTAATATTTTATATTGTTCCTCAATTACATAATAATTGTCTAAAATCCATTCTGAAGCAGAACATATAGGAACATTACTATTAGATTTTTCATAGAAATATTTATATACATCGGTTATGCTTTTGAAGTTATTATTTAATCTTGTTAAAAGTATATCATTGTGGTTTGGAGTTACTTTATGTTCTTTGGCAATATCAGTTGCATGCCTATTAAGTTCATCTGAGGATAAAATGCCTCCTTTAGTGGATAGTGGTTGAGTTTTGTCAAGATACAAAGCCACACTATCGCTCCTTTCCATTATGGATTTTTGAGCATTCTGTTTAATTTGTTTATTACATCCTCTGCAATATCATCAGCAAATTCTTGATTATAACCTTCAATGTAAATTTTAAGTACTGGTTTATGGTCATCAGGAAGAATTATTGCATAACCTTTATCTGAGATAAGCTTTACCCCTTCGTAAAGTTCCATATTGTCTTGTTTATTCTGTTCAATTATTTGTCTTATAATTCTTCCTCTATCAGAAAATGCACATTTAATTTCGTGGTGTTTAGTATAGAATTTTGGTAGTGTATCAACTGCTTCACTTAAGGTAATATTATTTTCAATCAAAAATGCGGTAATATAAGCAGTTGATAAAATAGCATCAAAGTTTAATATATATTGAACATTTAAATATAGATTATCTGTTTTGCTAAGCATTTGATTTAAAATTTCAGCATTATTTGATTTTACTCTGGTGATTTTAACATTATATTGCTTTGCCATATTATCAACAGCAAAAGAGGTTGTATATGGAACTATTAAGTCTTTTTCGCCAGATTTAATTGAAATTAAATAAGATAATAATTTATAAATATCCTGTTTTATTAAGTTGCCCCTTTCATCTATTAAAATAAAGTTTTCACAACTGCTGTTGATTATAGCTCCTAATAAAAAGTTAGACTTAACTTGTTCAGAAAAATATTTTATATATCCATCTATATTTGAAAATTTGTTTATGTTGTAGTCTACAGATACTTTACATCCGATTGATTCTAATAAAAGCGAAGCAATTAAAGCACCTCTTTCATCTAAGGCTGAAATAAGTATTCTTGGTGATTTTGTTCTTATTTTTTCAATTCCTTTGATGTTATTTAAGCAATTTTGTATGTATAATTCATAAAAGTTTTTTATGTTTATAATGTTTCCTATGTTGTAAGAACTACACCTTTGAAAATCTTCACGAATAAAAATCTGATCTATTTTCTTTTCGGATTTTCTATCTATATTAGCTCCATATTCATTAATAAATTGTATGTTTACTAAGTTATCTGTATTTTTAGATGAAATGTATATTCCGGCACTACCTTTATAAAATCTAACTGCATATCTTAATACATTTAATGGTTCGTGCTCTAAATCTAATACTTTGTATCCAGATGCTATAATTCCAGCAACAATAGACTGTTTAATTGCAATTGCTGAACGAGAACCATTTGTACAAATAAGTATTGGTAACTGTTTTTTACAAGTTGAGGCATATGCAGAGCCAATTAAAGATGCAGTTTCTGGTGTTATCTCTATATTAAATTCTCCCTCTATGCCATTTTCAGTAAATTTTATTCTTTGGGGCTTTGTTCCCCAAATTATATTTCTATTTACTATAGATGAAGAGGGGATTAGCTTCTCAGGCCAAATTTTAACACCTGGCTTTATGGTTGAATTTTTTTCAATAAGCGTATCTTTTCCTACAACTGTTGCCTCGTAAATATGTACAGAATCCTGTATTTTTGTAAAATCACAAATAATACTTCCTCTACATTCAACGGATTTTCCAAGTCTTACATTGTTCCATAATATTGTTCTCTTTAATGAAGTAAAGGCATCAATATAACAGTTATTGCCTATTATTGTGTAGGATTCAATTTTGCATCCTTCAGATATATAGGTATTGTCGCCAATTATACAAGGAGGTTTTAATATAACTTCTTCAGGTATAAACGTATTTTGGCCAACGTATATTCCTTCTTTAATTTTTGTATATTTATTGGATGAGAAGTTTTCAATTACATCAAAGTTTGTTTGCCTGTAGGAGTTTATATCTCCAATATCACACCAATACTCGTTTGTTATATATCCGTACATAGGTACATTGTCTTTTAAAAGTCTTGGGAAAAGATCTTTGCTAAAATCAAAGTTTTCTCCTTTTTTATAATAGTTAAATACTTCAGGTTCAAGTATATAAATGCCTGTATTTACAGTATCACTAAAAACTTCACCCCAAGACGGTTTTTCTAAAAATCTAACTATTCTACCTTCTCCATCTGTTATGACTATTCCATATTCAATAGGAATATTCTGTTTTTTAAGTATAAGTGTAGCCTTAGAGTTTTTAGATTTATGATATTCAACTGCTTTAGTTAAATCTATATTTGTGTATGCATCTCCACTTATTACAATGAATGTTCCATCTAAAAACCTATCTGTGTTTAAAACACTTCCTCCAGTACCAAGAGGAGTTTCTTCAATAAAATATTGAAGATTCACTCCAAATTTTGAGCCATCTTGAAAATAGTCAACAATACTGTCAGGCATATAATATAATGTAGCTGCAATCTCGTTTATGTTGTGTTTTTTTAGAAGATTTATAATGTGTTCCATAACGGGTGTATTTGCAATTGGTACCATAGGTTTAGGTATATGACAAGTTAGTGGTCTAAGCCTTGTTCCTTCACCACCAGCCATTATTACAGCTTTCATTAAAGTCACCTCGCAGTTTTTGTAAAATAATGTCTATATATTAGTTTTTAAATTAAAGGGGTAAATTATTCATTACCCCTTTAATTTAAAAATTATTATCCCCGCTACCATCAGAATGACTCCAATTATTTTAGTATAGTGAAATGGTACTTTTTCAGTTCCAAAAAGTCCGAAAAAGTCTATAGCAGCAGCCGTTATAAGTTGAGCTATAAGTATGGTTGAGATTGAATATGTTGGGCTAAGTTCAGAAATTCCTCTCATTACAAAATAGATAATTAGAACTCCAATAACACCACCAAGTAAATACAGCTTATTAACCTGGGTGATTTTTTTAAAATCACCATTACCAACTATAAGTAGAATAACAAGAGTAAAAATAAAACCCGTTATTTGTACTACTATATTTGTTTCCCAAAGTCCTATTTTTTCACTACAGCGGGTATTAAATACTCCCTGTATACTCATTAGAAAACCAGCTAAAATTGAAAAAACTATACCAAGTAAATTGTTTTGCATAACGTCACCTCAAAATATATTATTCCCAAAGATTTGTAATTTATTTATAATAAAAAGGGGTGATGATATGAGAAGTGATTTTGATTTAGTTGATGTATCGATTTTAACGGATAAAATCATATTTGATATTAGATATGCGACAGAAAGAAATTTTTTTAAAAGGAGATTTTATATAGATGACAGATGTTTATTAAGATATGCAACAGCTAAAAAATTAATTAAAGCTAATGAATATCTATTAAAATTAGGTTTTAAACTTAAGGTTTGGGATGCATATAGACCTTTGTCTGTTCAAAGGATAATGTGGGAAGCTGTAAAAAATGAAGACTATATTGCACCACCTTGGAGAGGTTCAATTCACAATAGAGGAGCTGCAGTTGATGTCACTTTGGTGGATATAAATAATAAAGAAGTAGAAATGCCTTCGGATTTTGATGATTTTTCTGAAAGAGCAAGTATAAATTATAGCTACTGTTCAATTGAAGCCATAAATAATAGAGAAATTTTAGCAGAAGCAATGATGAAAAATGGATTTAGAAGAATAGAGAGTGAGTGGTGGCACTTTTATGATGAGGAATTTAGTAAGTATGAGATTTTATAAAAATAGAGAATAGAGTACCGAATAGTTGTTTTAATCTATAAAAATGTAATTAATTAAAAAAGAAAAGGAGAGGTAAACTCTCCTTTATCTTCTTTCGAAGCTTCTTTTTTGTTGTTTTCTTGCTCTTCTGCAGTCAGGACATCTCTTTGGTTCGTTTTCAAAGCCTTTTTCTGCATAGAACTTTTGTTCACCTTCTGTGAAAACGAACTCTTTGCCACAGTCTTGGCAAACAAGTGTCTTATCAGCCATTGAACACACCTCCTATAAATGATAGGATTTAACGACTCAAAGACACAACCCTACCGATTTATAGGGCAGTGGGTCTTGATGGTTAAATCTTTTTTCTTAGATAATTATAACATTTATAATTATATTTGACAATAATATTATGTTTCGTATATTTTAAAATTATACATAAAATTTTTGCAATTCGGCAAAATAGGAGGAGAATTTAAATGAATATAGATTACTTAAAGGAAGTTTTAAGTAAAAGAGAAGTAAATATAATGGGACAGGATGAAGAATATAAAAAATATTCCGTTGTTATCCCAATTGTATATGATGATGAATACAAAATATTATTTGAGGTTAGATCCAAAAAATTAAAATTTCAACCCGGGGATATTTCGTTGCCAGGTGGAAAGATAGAAGAAGGAGAGATACCAAAACAGGCTGCTATAAGGGAACTTATTGAAGAACTTGGTATAAGTGATGAGAATTTTGAGTTTATAGGACAGTTTGATACATTAGTAACTTATCACGGAAAGATTATATATGTGTTTGTTGTTTTTTTAAAGGAATTAAATTTTAAATTATCAGTTGATGAGGTTGATGAAATATTTTTAGTTCCAATTTCCTTTTTTAAAGAAAATGTTCCAGATATGTATTATGCATCAATTAGTGCACGTTTTGAAAAAGAGAATAAGTATATAAATATGAACCAAAGGCTTTTATCATCAAGGAGTCCTATTTATTTTTATGGATATAACGGGCAACTCATATGGGGAATTACTGCTAAAATTATTTACAATTTTATTAAGAATATATTTGAATAATTTAAATTTTAAAAATATTGATGTTTTGGTAAATTCAGCATATCATATAATTAGAACAAAATATTGGTGGATGAAGGCTGTTGGAGACACCAGATTTGGTGACCGAAGAAGCAAAAAGTATTCTTTTCTCGGGAAACTTTGAAACTTTCAGGTTATGTACAATAGCTGGACACAACCCTGGAGAGACCTATTTTAGGCATCGAAGGAGTAACTTGCAAATAGTTTGTTTGCAAGAAGCTTTCAGATAAAAGGACAGGGGAAAGAGAAGCTTTTTTGTAGTGCTTCTTTTCCCCTGTCCTTTTATTTTTTAACATAAATTAGAGGAGGGGTATTTATGACAATTATAAAGGGGGTTTTATTACTAATTTTAGTTCTTGTGGCATTTTCGTTGTTTACATTTAAGGCACCTAAGGGTGAGGCAGCTATGTCTGGTCTTGCAGGTGCAGCAGTTGCTACATTTTTTATTGAAGCAATATTTAAGTATATACTTGGAGATTTTATAGGAATTGCTTTTTTAGGAGAAGTTGGCGAGGCAGCAGGAAGTATGGGAGGACCAATAGCAGCTATTTTAGTTGCTATTAATATTGGAGTAAACCCAATATATGCGGTTGTAGCTGGTGCAGTTTCTTTTAAATTGCCTATATTACCAGGTTTTGCAGCAGGATATATAGTGGGACTTTTTTCAAAAAAATTAGAAGACAAAATTCCGAGTGGGTTAGAAATAATATTTGGTGCGATGATAATTGCACCTATTGCAAGATCAATAGGTGTAATAACACAACCTGCTATAAGTAACACTTTAGTATCAATAGGAGAAGTTATAAAGGCAGCATCTGAACAATCGCCATATTTAATGGGTATGTTGCTTGGTGGAATAATAAAGATAATATGCACATCACCACTAAGTTCAATGGCTTTAACTGCAATGTTAAATTTAAAGGGTCTTGCTATGGGTATATCAGCTATAGCTTGTTTTGATGGTTCTTTTACAAATGGAGTAGTTTTTAAAAGGTTTAAAATAGGAGACAGGGGAAATTTAATAGCTGTTATGCTGGAACCGCTTACTCAGGCAGATCTTGTTACAAAAAATGCATTTACAATATATTTTTCAGATTTTATAGGCGGTGGGCTTGCTGGAATTGGAGCAGCATATTTTAAAATAATAAATAATGCACCAGGTACTGCATCACCAATTCCTGGTATGCTTGCACCCCTTTGCCTTTAATTCACTTTAAATGTTTTGAAGGCACTTATTTTTGGAGCAATAGGTGGCATAGTAGGAGGAGTGGTTGGAACACAAATAATAATTATGTATAACAAAATAAAAGGATACAAAAAGGAAAATAAAAAAGAACAAAAACTTAGTGTTAGTTGAAAGTGTTTGCTGTATAATAAAGAAAGGGGGTGGTATTTTTGAAAATACTTATTAAAAATGGTTATATTTATCCTATTGAAACAGAACCTTTTAAGGGCGATATTTTAATTGAGAATAGTAAGATTGTAAATATTGCTGAAAATATTGAGGACAAAGATGCACAAGTTGTGGATGCAGAGGGTAAGTTCGTACTTCCTGGATTTATTGATGCCCATAGCCATATAGGATTGTTTGAAGAGGGTGTTGGGGGAGGATATCAGGATGGTAATGAAGCTACAAACCCATTAACTCCTGAAGTTAGAGCAATAGATGCCTTTAATCCAGATGATGTTGCAATAAAGAGAGCTCTTGAGGGTGGAGTAACCACAGTTATGATTTTACCTGGTAGTGCTAATGCTATTGGAGGACAAGGAGCTATCTTAAAGCTAAAGGGGAATATAGTTGATAATATGATTTTAAAGGAACCTGCAGGACTTAAAATGGCACTTGGAGAAAATCCTAAAAGGGTTTATGGTGGTAAAAATCAAACTCCTTCAACAAGGCTTGGTACAGCAGCATTAATTAGAGGATATTTTATGAAGGTTCAGGACTATATGAACAAGAAAAGGCAGTGTGAAATTGAAAAGAAGGAGTTTGTTGATAGAGATATTAAATTAGAAATAGGAGAAAGAGTATTAAAGGGTGAAATACCTGCAAGAATACACTGCCATAGAAGGGATGATATATTAACAGCTATAAGGATATCAAAGGAGTTTGGTTTTAAACTTGTCTTAGAACACGCTACAGAAGGATATAAAATAGCTGATTATATTAAGGAAAATAATATACCATTAGTTATTGGACCATTATTTGGTTTTAGAACAAAATTAGAATTAAAGGACAAAACCTATGAAGCGGTTAAAATATTGAGCAATAAAGAAATATTAACATCTATAATGTGTGACCATCCGGTCATTCCTTTAGAGCATACAAATGTTCACGCGGGAGTAGCACTAAAATATGGTGCAGATGAGAAAAAAGTGTTAGAGATGCTAACTATAAATCCAGCAAGGATTTTAGGAATTGAGGATAGAGTGGGAAGTCTAAAGATTGGCAAGGATGCAGATATTGTAATTTGGAGCCATCATCCCTTTGATTTAAGAGCAAAGGTTGAAAAGGTTTATATTGATGGAGAGAGTTGTTTGTAATTAATACAAAAGTCCCTTATTATATAGGGGACTTTTGTATTAATAGAAAATATTTACAAAGAAAATATTGACAGTAAATACAATTATTATTATTATTATTATTATTATTATTATTGTAGAGCTCTACGTAAACCATATTAAGGGGGAGTAAAAGAATGAAAAAATACATATCAATGCTTTTAGCGTTAATTTTAACTTTTAATATTATAATTATAAATACAAATGTTCAAGCAATGAGTATAAATAATAATATGTATAATGTACAAATTAATAAAACGCTTGGCAATAAAAATAACCCTATTTTAGAAAAATATGATACTATTACTGTTAAAGGTCCTGAAGTTAGTTTTGGGGAAGATGTTTTGGTTTATGTAGTAATGGAAATCTTTAGCGAAGCACAAGTAAATATTTAGCTGGTACATATTTGATGTGTACCAGCTTTGTAAAAAAGGAGAGATAATATGAATTCTTTGGAAGTTAAATCAGTAACAAAAATAATAAAAAATAAAAAAATATTAAATAACATTAGTTTAGAAGCAAATGATGGACAAGTAGTAGGACTTATAGGACCTAATGGTTCAGGTAAAAGTACTTTATTTAAAGTAATAACTAATATATATAATCCAACAATTGGTAAAGTTTTTGTTGATAATATAGATTTGCAAAAAGAATATGAAAAAATATCATCTGAAATAGGTTTTTTAATTGAAGAACCAAGCTTGTATGAAAATTTAACTGGTAAAGAAAATTTGATGTTAATTAGTAAACTTTATAATAAATTTGATTCTAATATTTTTGAAGAAGTTTGTAATGAACTTGAGATAAATAAATTTTTAAACGTTAGATTTAATAAATGCTCAATGGGTATGAAGCAAAAGATAGGTATAGCAGCAGCAATAATACATAATCCAAAATATATAATATTAGATGAGCCTACAAATTCGTTAGATGCTGAATCTATTATTAAGTTTAAAAGACTAATAAAAACACTTGCCACAAGAGGGAAAACTATAATTTTATCAAGTCATATATTAAGTGATGTAGAAGAAATATGTGATAAAATATATATTCTTCAAAATGGTGAAATAATAGATTGCATTAATAATCAAGAAAATAAACATTGTATACAATATTTAATTTATACTGAAAAATTTAATTTAAGAATAGATCAAATACCAATAATAGAAAAAGATGGGCAAAAAGTTTTGATTGTAAAGGAAGAACAACTAAATGACATTCTAAATATGCTTAGTAGAAATAATATAAGAATTTTTAAAATACAAGAGAAAAGAAACACCCTTCAAGAAAAGTTTATTGAAAGGATTGGTTATAATGAATGTGATTAAGTTAGAAATTGAAAAGTGTATCAAGGAAAGAAAATATATTGCTCCTTTAATCTCCATAGTTTTTTTTATAGCTATTTCTGCTTATTTTGCAAGTCACGACCCACGAGGGAGAGATTATTTTACATATACATATTATGTGTTTATATTAAATTGTAGAGTTATATTTCCAATTATTGTGGCTATTTTTTTTACAAATGTTTTAGTAAAGGAATTTGAAAAAAAGACGGCAAGAATTCATTTCCTAAAACCATACGGTAGAGAAAAAGCTCTTTTGTATAAGTATATAGCTGGTTCAGTTATAATTAGTATTATTTTTATATTGACGTTTTTTGTTTATGAACTAATTTTACTAATTGTATTTAAGATAAAAGGACTTGAAATTTTTAATATTTATGAGTTTAGCTTTAAGGAATTTTATTTAAGGGCATATAGTACATTGCTTTTACAGATAGTATTCCTAATAACTTTTGGAGCTATGGTATTTATTATTGGTATAATTACTAAAAAAGGAATAATTACAATATTAATATCTTTGCTAATACTTATATCAGAACAAAGAGGGTTATTTTTAGATATAATTCCAAAGCGTATATTATTTCTTTCAACAGCAGCAAAATATAACTACATGTTACAATTAGATAAGATGGTGTATATTTCTTATCTATATGATTTAATGCTGAATATATCCACGTTGTTAGGTTTCATTTTAATATCATTTTTACTAATAAGAAGAATTGAATTGGATTGATGTATGGGGAGATGATATTGTGCATAATAAAAAAATATATATAACTGTTATTACTTTATTTTTTATTTCAGCTTTAGTAACATTTTTTTTATATGAATATGAAATGTATTTAATTAATTCGGGTAAGAACTTTATGAGTGTTAACGAAACAATTAACTTATATAAAAAGAAAAAAAATATCAATGAAAATGTTGATGATTTAATTGAACTTGCAAGATTGTACTCTGTAAATAAAGAATATGAAAAATCTAAAGAATATTTATTAAAAGCATTAGAGAAAGAACCTAAAAATACAATTGCATTACATAGATTAGCGTTAGTTTATGAAAATTTAAATGATTTTAATAAAGCAATTGAAACAAGACAAAAATTGGTTGATATTGAACCACAAAAACCTGAAAATCATTATTATTATGCTATCTTATTATTAACTAAAGATATTAATGTATCTATAAATGAAATAGAGTTAGCTGTGAAGTATGCTGATGAAAGTGATAAACAGTTTTATATGGAGATGTTAGAATTATTTAAAAACAGTAGTAAATTTATTGATGAAGAGAAGTATGATGGTTATATAGATATAATTAATAGTAAATTTTTGGAGAGTAATAATAATGTAAAATTAGAAATCATAAAAAATATACGAAGCAAATATAGAAATTTAAAGATAGAAGACATAAATAAATTGGAGAATTTAGAAAAAGAAATAAAAAATAATAAAATCAATTAAAATTAAATATAATGTAATTTAATTTAGCCTTTTGTTTGGTAGTTGCCAAATAAAAGGCTATTTATAATTAGTAAGTTATTAAAAAAGTTATTGTAAAAGGGATATTTACTTGATGTCTCGAATTTGATAAAAGGTTTATTTAACTATTTTGTTGAATTGAGAATTTATGTTCTTTATGCTATAATCTTGATAAAATATTAAGAATGGAGTGAAGTTATGATTCTTATAAAAGAATTTGAATTTGATGCAGCTCATAACCTTATACATTATCACGGAAAATGTGAAAGATTGCACGGGCATACATATAAACTTGTTGTAAAGTTAGAGGGAGAACCAGATACCGAAGGGATGGTTTTTGATTTTGTTCAATTAAAAAAAATAGTTAAAGAAAGAATTATTGATAAGTTTGACCACGCATATTTAAATGATATAATAGAACAGCCAACTGCTGAAAATATCGCTATATATGTATGGGATGAATTATACGATGTATTAAAAAGGGATAATTGTAGATTATATGAAGTAGAGGTTTGGGAGACAAAGACAAGCGGAATAGTTTATAGGAGGTAATTTATGAAGGATGTACAAAACGAAAGAGACTTTAGAAATATACCTTTGAAGCACGTTGGAATAAACAATTTAAAATGGCCTGTTGTTGTGAGAGACAAGAAGAACGGCACACAAAATACAATAGCAAAGGTATCTCTATCTGTTGATCTTCCTCATTTTCAAAGGGGAACTCATATGAGTAGGTTTGTTGAGGTTATAAAGGAGTTAAAATCGGTTTCACCAAAGGATATTGAAGCAATGTTAACTGATTTAAAGGAAAAACTTGAGGCACAGGTTGCACACTGTAGAATGGAATTTGATTATTTTATATCAAAACCATCTCCAGTTACGCAGATAGAATCTCCCTATGATGTTCAGTGTGCCTTTGAGGCAACTAAAAACCATAACTTTGATTTTATATTAGAAGTGAAAGTCCCTGTAACAACATTATGTCCTTGCTCAAAGGAGATTAGTGAATTTGGAGCACACAATCAAAGGGCAACAGTCGATATAAAAATAAAGACAGACAAGATGATATGGATTGAGGATATTGTAAAGGTAGCAGAGGAAAGTGCAAGTACACCTGTGTTCTCACTTTTAAAGAGAAAGGATGAGAAATGGGTTACAGAAATGGCATATTTAAATCCAAGATTCGTAGAAGATGTTGCAAGGGAGGTTGCCTTAAGGCTTGAGAAAAATGAAGATATTAAATGGTATAGTGTGTGTGTCGAAAGTATAGAGAGTATACATAACCATAATGCCTTTGCGTATACAGAAAAGGGGATGATGGAATGAAATATATAACATTAAGGGATGGAAGAATATATGTGTTTGATAAAATGAAGGTTATGGGGATACTAAATGCAACACCAGATTCATTTTATTCAAATTCAAGGGTAAGTGGGGTAGAAGAAGGAGTAAAACGGGCACTTGAGATGATAAAAAACGGAGCAGATATAATTGATGTTGGTGGAGAATCAACAAGACCAGGTTCAGAACCTATTGGATTAGATGAAGAATTAAATAGGGTAATACCATTAATTGAAGGGATAAGAAGAGAAAACAAAGAAATATTAATATCAGTAGATACATATAGAGCTGAAACTGCAAAGAAGGCAATTGAGGCTGGTGCGGATATTATAAATGATATAAGTGGAATGACATTTGATAAGGATATGGTAAGGGTTGTTAAGGATTATAATGTTCCGATAATAATAATGCACATAAAAGGTACTCCTAAAAATATGCAGCAAAATCCACAATATGAAAATGTATTAAAAGAGGTAAAGGAATATTTTAAAGAGAGAATAGAATACGCAATAAAAAATGGAATATCAAAGGATAAGATTATTATTGATCCTGGCATAGGATTTGGTAAAACCTATGAGCATAATATTGAACTTATAAAAAACATTGAGTTTTTTAACGATTTAGAAGTTCCTGTACTACTCGCGGTATCAAGAAAATCAAGTATAGGAATTGCACTTGGGAATGTACCACCTGAGGAAAGACTTGAGGGTACAATTGCTGTTACCTGCTATGCAAGTATGAAAAATATTCATATTATAAGAGTTCACGATGTATTGGAGAATAAAAGAGCACTTATGATGATGGAGGCATTAAAATGAATAGAGTATTTATTGCCTTTGGAAGTAATATAGGGGATAGGTATGAAACAATAAAAAGAGCCTTTGAGCTTATTGAAGAGAATGAAATGAAAATAATTAAAAAGTCAAGTATATATGAAACTGAACCCTATGGTTATAAACAGCAGCCTCAATTTATAAATGGAGTTATTTTAGTAGAAACAGAGCTTAGCTGTAGAGAGGTTCTACAAAGATTGCTTAAAATAGAAAAACAGTTGGGAAGAGAAAGAATAATAAGATGGGGCCCAAGAACCATTGATTTAGATATTATATTCTACAATAATGAAGTATATAACGAAGAGGATTTAAAGGTTCCACATCCTGATATGCAAAATAGGGAATTTGTGTTAAAACCCTTATGTGACATTGAACCAGATTTTGTTCATCCTTTATTAAATAAAAGTGTTAAGGAAATGTATATGATGTTAAAAAATAGAAATGAGTAAAAAATAGACATCACATTAGAACGTGATGTCTATTTTTTGTAAGCTTGGATTTTTTAATATTTTATTAATAATACAAAAAACTATTTATTAAAGATTCTAAAAGTATTATAGTATTTGTTGTGCAAAAAATAATGGAGTGATATTTATGGCAAGAAAAGTTTTATTTAAAGAGTTTGATATTTTATTGTTTATACTTATTGTTTTTTCTAAACTAGTGATTTTTAATTATGTATTGAAGTTAGTTGACCTACAAAAGCTTTATTTAATTATTGGATGTTTTGGTTCAACATTAATTATTGCATCTATCTTTAGCTTCATTAGACAAAATAAAAGAGTAAAGGGACTTATAATTGCTGATTTTATAATAAGTTTGATATTGCTAACTGATGTTGTATATAACAGATATTTTTGTGATGTTACATCAGTTGTACTTATAAAACAGGTAAGATTGGCTGCAGAAGTGAAGGATAGCGTGATTTCTCTCATTAATTTCAATGATTTGTTGTTCTTTGTAGATATAGTTCTATTTACTATTTTATATATAAGAAATAAAGATAAGTTAGATAATAAAAAACCAAGAATTACTTTTAGAGCGTTAAAATTCATATCAATATTATCATTAGGACTTATTTTTTCAATTACCAGTGTTAAAGCACTTGAAAAGGAACAGCCAGGTATAACAAAAACAATGTACGATAAGAAATATATTGTTAAAAGGGTTGGGAGTGTAAACTTTCACGCAGTTGACTTTTATAGGTATATAACCTCAAATGTATTAAAAAAGGGGCATATATCACAGCAGGAAATAGATGAAATTAATAAGTGGATTGATGAAAAAAATTTATCAAAGGGAATAAAGTACTATGGAAGTATGAAGGGTAAAAATTTAATTGTTGTTCAGCTTGAAGCCTTTCAAGGATTTTTGCTTAATAAGAAAATTGGTGGGCAGGAAATAACACCAAATTTAAATAATCTTGCAAAGGAAAGTTTAGTCTTTGATAATTGTTTTTATCAAACAGCCTTTGGAGGAACTTCCGATGCTGAATTTTTGATGAATAATTCTCTTCTGCCAATTAGAGAAGGGTCAGTGTATTATCAGTATGCTGGAAACTATTACGAAGCATTGCCTAAAAAATTAAAGGAAATAGGGTATTTTACTGCTGTTATGCACGCTAATAGACCAGGATTTTGGAATAGAGTAAATATGTATAACAGCTTAGGTTTTGATAGATATGAAAATGAAAATAATTTTAACATAGATGATATTCAGGGGCTTGGACTTAGTGATAAATCATTTTTTAAGCAGGCTGTATTAAAGATGAAGGAGTATGATAAACCCTTCTATACCTTTTTAATTTCTCTTTCAAGCCACTATCCATATAGGGATTCACAAAATAAATTGAGCAACATAATAAATACAGAAGAGTTTGAGGGAACAATAATTGGTGATTATATAAAATCTGCAAAGTATACAGATGAAGCAATAGGACAGTTTATTGATATGCTAAAAAAAGAAGGACTTTGGGAAAACTCGGTAGTTGTATTTTATGGAGATCATTATGCAATTCCTTATGATAGGAAGGATATTATGGGAAAACTTCTTTATGGAAGAGAAGATATTTCAGCACTTGAGTGGCAAGAGGCACAAAAGATAGTTGCAATGATTCACTTTCCAAAGCAAGAAATAAAGGGACATATAAAAGAGGTTACAGGACAATTTGATTTTTATCCGACAATAGCAAATTTGTTTGGCATAGATGCTAAATACACTTTTGGTAGAGATGTTTTAAATACAAATAAGGGATTTGTTGTTTTAAGAAACGGAACTTGGATAACAGATGATGTAGCATATTTGAATTTTGTTGATAAGGTTATTGATAGAAGAACTGGTAAAGAATTAAATAAGGATAAGTATGTAGATAATTTTGAAAGGGCATATAGGATGCTAAAGTTTTCAGATAGTTTAATAGAATATAATTTAATACCTAAATTAAAAAGTAAGGCAGAGAATTAATCTCTCTGCCTTATTGATTTAGCAATATTGTTGGCACAAAGCATAGCAGATTGGTATGAACCCTGTTGCCATCCGTGCTTTGTAGAGACGTGTTCTCCAGCAAAGAATACTCTATCATTCATTTCAGGTAGAGTAGCTTCATACAGGAATAATTCTTTTTGACCAGGTGTAAGTAGGGATACTCCGCCCCATATAAATGGTATGTTTGACCAAAGTATTGTAGAGTAGTCGATGATATTATCTTCAATATAATTTTCAGGAAGTTTATGAATAGACTCAATACAATTTGATACTTCTTTTATTTTTATTAATTCTGGTTGACTTCCTAAACGGATAGCGTTTTGATGCCAATTATATGATGCAAGTAGCACCCCTGGAGTTTTATAGGATGTATTTTCGATTAGTCTATATTCAAATAGCCTATTTGGAATAGCTTCCATATGGTCAGAGCCATAGAGTGTTGAAATTGTTATTAAATCTGTTAGTGTTGTTCCAGATATAGGATTATCCTTTTCCCAAAAACGTTCTTTTAGGTATAAAAATGTTTTTTGACCTATTTCATAATTTAATTCATTTATTGCCTGCATTTTGAGAGTAGAAAAATTAGGTAATATTTTCACTCTTCTTAAGCTGGAGAATGGTATGCAACACACAACATAGTCAAATTCCCTATAGTAGACATTTTTATCGTTAAGGTCTGTAACCTCAAGTATAATTTTGTCTCTATATGGGGACTTTATAATCGAATTTACTAAGTGACCAAATTTAAATTGTACTTTACCAGGTCCGTCTGAAGAACTAAGTTCGTTGTAAAAGGATAGAGGTAGGTTAATCATACCGCCTTCTATAGTATAGTTATATGCAAAATCCACAGTATAAAGTTCACCTAATATTTCATATAAACTGATATGAAGTAAATCAGCTTCAAGGGATGATAGGTAGCTAATCATTGATATAGCATCCTGTGATAGATTGGTATTTTCGTATGCCTGTCTTAATGATAAGTTTTGTATTTCTTTTATTTTATGTGAATAACTTTGTTTAATTTTTATTAGTTCTGTTTTTTCATTTGATGTGAGGCTATAGAAATACTTGTTATACATTTGTGACATTAACTTGCTTGGAGTAAGTTTTTTCTCAAGTTTAGAAAGCTTAAATTTAGGGTATATGTTTTCCATAATGCTTTTTGCACTTGGTTCATTTAAGGCGTGGCTATCGCGTATATAAAAGAGAGAAGAGTAGCTTTTACTAATAAATGGACGAGTTTTAAGTTTAAATTTTTTTATATAGTTCCATACAGTTTCGTGTGCAATACCTATACGCATTGCACCAAGTTCAGCAAGTTGATTAGAATCTTTATCAAAATAGTGTGTTTTTATTCTTCCCCCTATCCGTTTAGAAGCTTCAAAGATAGTGATATCGCAGCCTATTTTGTTTAATTCATAACTTACACAAAGGCCTGCAGAACCTGCACCAATGACAGCAACTTTAACACCTTTACCTTGAAGCTTAGAACAGATTGTTTCAATATCTTCTGGGGGAGACATAAGTTTTATAATTTCATCAAAATCGTTTAATCTATTATCAAGCTTTAGTAAAAATTTTAGCATCTTATGCCTTTCTTCATCGGTAGGATTGAATGAATGAAGAGGTATAGTCTGTTGCATAAATTACCACCTTTAATGCTTTTAATAATTTATATGAATAAATTTAAAATAAAATGTTAAATAAATTTAAGTTGAAAGGAAGTAATGTTTTGTTATAGAACTATATAGGTAAGGGGGAGTGAGTATGTCAGGAATTTTGTTTAAAAATGCCAAAATTTACACAATGGATGGAAATGATAATATATTTTCATATATGTATATAGAGGATGGCAGAATAGTTGAATTATCAAATCAAAATTTAATAGAAAAGTATAAAGACTGCAAAATTATTGATTTAAATGGTAGAGCAGTTTTCCCTGGCTTTGTAGAGAGTCATATGCACCTTATAGAGGCTGCAAGAAGTATGGTTGAGATGGATTTTAAAAATGTAAAAAATAGAGACGACTTTGAACACGCATTATATTCTTTTAGTAAAACAAAGGAGCCAAACGCTTGGATAATGGGTTCGGGATGGAGTGAAATTGTTTTTGGTGGTATTATGCCCCACAGATTTGATATCGATAAACTTGTTAGTGATAAGCCTGTGTGCTTAATAAGACAGGATGGACACTCCCTCATACTTAATACCAAAGCATTAGATGTACTCAACTTAAGAAATAATGAATCGGCTATGGATTCAGAAACGGCAGTAAAGGATGAGTTTGGTCTAACTGGACTTTTTTACGAAAATTGGGTGTTTGAAATAATAGGTAGAATAATGGATATGATGCCAGATATCTATTATGAAATAGCCCTATTAAGAGTAGATAGTGAACTTATAAAAAATGGAATTACTTTAGTAAATGATATTATGACTCAGTATCCAAGATATTACAATACCTATAAAAGACTTCAAAATGAAGGAAAGATTAAAGTTAGAATTATTGCAGGAAGCCTTGGTAATTCAAAGGAGTACAGTGAATTTATTAAGCTTTCTGAAACAGAGAAGCTAAAAAAAGTCCAGTAAAATATTTTGTAGATGGTAGCTTTGGTTCAAGAACGGCATTATTGATTGAACCTTATGAGGATGATCAAAATAATATTGGATGCCAAAACTTGAGTGATGAAGAAATGTATAATATAATAGAAAATTCATTAAAAAATAGCATACCAATGGCTGCCCATATTATTGGAGACTTGGCTATGAAGAAGTTTTTAGATATATATGAAAGGGTATATAATATCTATCCAAATAAAGAAGTTAGAAATAGGGTTGAACATATTCAAATAATAAAGGAAGATGACATAGAAAGGTTTAAAAGATTAAATCTTATTGCATCTTTTCAACCTATATTTAATTTAGAAAGCAATTTAACATTAACAAGGCTTGGATATAGAAGAATAAAGGATACTTACAGATATAGAACATTTATCGAAAAAGGTATAACAACAATATTTAATAGTGATACACCCTTTGGTGCAGAGTATATGCAAAAAAAGGATGGAACATTTTTTAAGGGCTTTGAACCAATGTTGGGCATATACTGTTCGGTTAACAAATTAAACTTAAATATTGAAGAGAGGGTAACTGTAAAACAGGCTGTAGAATGTTATACTAAAAATCCAGCCTATGCAAATTATATGGAGGATGTCTACGGAACGTTAGAGAAAGGAAAATATGCTGATTTTGTAGTTTTAGAAGAGGATATTTTTAAAATTGATACTTTAAGAATTAAGGATGTTGAGGTTTATATGACTGTAATAGATGGTGAAGTGGTATATCAAAAGCAGTAAATTAAGATATAAAAAAGGTATAGTTAAAAACACTATACCTTTTTTATATGCTATACAAGCACAACTCTATAGAAGGTCTTTTTACCTTTTCTAACAAGCATTTCTCCATCTTTAAATAGAGAATCATCTATTACAAAATCCATATCAGAAACTTTTTCGTTGTTTATGTAAAGACCACCTTGTTGAATAAGTCTTCTTCCTTCGCTCTTTGAAGGAATAGCCTTTATTTCTACCAGCACATCAATAACCTTTTGACCAAGTAGGTTAGATGGCATTTCAAAGGTTGGAGCATTGCTTAAATCCCCACCAGATTCAAATAGTGCAATTGCAGCCTGTTCAGCCTTTTTAGCCTCTTCTTCACCGTGAACAAGCTTTGTAACTTCGTATGCAAGAACCTTTTTGGCCTCATTTATCTCTTTATCCTTTAATGAACCTAATCTTCTTACTTCATCCATTGGTAGGAAAGTTAAAAGAGCAAGACATTTTTCAACATCTGCATCATTTACATTTCTCCAGTATTGATAGAATTCAAATGGAGTTGTTTTATTTGCATCAAGCCATAATGCTCCTTTTTCTGTTTTACCCATTTTCTTTCCTTCGCTGTTGGTTAGAAGTTTAAATGTTAAACCATAGGCTGGTTTACCTTCTTTTCTTCTGATAAGGTCAGCACCAGCAAGTATATTTGACCATTGGTCATTTCCACCAAGTTCCATTATACAACCATATCTTTTATTTAGTTCTAAGAAATCATATGCCTGCATTAACATATAGTTGAATTCAAGGAAGGATAGCCCCTTTTCCATTCTAAGTTTAAAACATTCTGCAGTAAGCATTTTATTAACTGAGAAATGTACTCCTACATCTCTTAAAAATTCTATGTAGTTTAAATTCCAAAGCCAATCAGCGTTATTTACCATTATTGCTTTCCCGTCAGAAAAATCTATAAATCTTTCCATTTGTTTCTTTAAACATTCTGAATTATATTGTATTTCTTCCTTTGTTAGCATTTTTCTCATATCGGTTTTTCCACTTGGATCCCCTATCATAGCAGTACCGCCACCAATTAGTGCGATTGGCCTATGTCCTGCCCTTTGCATATGTGCCATTGCCATTAAAGCTATAAAATGTCCAACGTGAAGGCTGTCTGCTGTAGGGTCAAAACCAATATAAAATGTTATTTTTTCTTTTTCCAATAATTCCTTTATTTCATCTTCGTGGGTAAGCTGTTCAATAAAGCCACGTTCCATTAGCACATCAAAAGCTGACATTATTAAAACCCTCCTTAAAATAAGCTTGCATATATTTTACCAAAGTAAAAGTATAATTTCAAATAAAATTAGTAATCTGCATACATATTGTCAACGTGAACTATTATTTCATAGTTAGGAAGTATTTTATGCAAATCATTTATTATTTCGTGTGCTTTTTTGCTGATATCCTTATGTTTGATTTCATTTGAAAAGACTACATCAAATATAATATTTTTTTTATGTTTTCCATCAACTAATCTAATATCGTGAACATCAAGTACATATTTATATCTTGATAGTACATCTTTTATTTTAAATTTTATTATTTCCAGCTCTTCGTTATCAAGAACAACGGGATCCATATGTAGGATTAAAACGATGTTTAATTTTTTAGACACTTCGTTTTCAATTTTATCAATAAGTTCGTGTGCTTCTAAAATATCTGTTTTATAATCTATCTCTGCGTGAAGGGAGGCTATTGTTTTTTGTGCACCATAGGTGTGAACAATAAGGTCGTGTACTCCAATAATACCTTTATAGGACTTTACACTATCAACAATTTCCTTCACAAGTTCAGGGTCTGCAGCCTCACCAAGTAGAGGACTTATAGTATCGTTAA
The DNA here is from genome assembly GCF_020054765.1 of Caloramator sp. NCBI lineage: Bacteria > Bacillati > Bacillota > Clostridia > Eubacteriales > Clostridiaceae > Caloramator > Caloramator sp. The sequence goes on from NZ_JAIHAO010000008.1 coordinate 34,932, forward strand.
TTAAATTATAGCCTGCATAAAGTATAAAAAATGAAACCAACAATCCTATATACCCATCAATTGTTATGTTAAAAAATTTTGAAATTAATATACTTATTAAAACAGTAGATGTTATTATTACATCACTAAAACTATCAAAGGATGTTGCGTTTATTGCTCCAGATGATGACACCTGTGATAGTATTTTATTAAAATAACCGAGCCAAAGTTTTATAATTATAGATACAACAAGGACTATTCCAGTATATATATTAAAGGTGAGTGGAGATGGATGCAGTATTTTTTCAAAGGACGATTTTAAAAACTCAAATCCAACTAAAAGTACAAGTATAGATACAATAAGTCCAGCTATATATTCTCCTCTTCCGTGACCAAAGGGATGTTCTTTATCGGCAGGCTTATCTGCAATCATAAAACCTATTATAGTTACAACTGAAGAACCAACATCTGATAAGTTGTTAAAGGCATCTGCAGTTATTGCTATGCTTCCACTTATTGTACCGAATATGAATTTGAATATAAAAAGCAGTATATTAACAAATATTCCTACACCACCAGATAGATAGCCTATATATTTTCTATCGGTTTTATTTTTTAAATACATTTCAATAAGCTTTCTTGTCATATTTATCAGTCTCCCTTAATAGATTCATAGATATATTTTAACCTAAAAGTACAAAAAATAGAATTATTGTTTCAATTAATTACCACGAATTTTAATTGAGAGTAGGGTAAAAATATTAATGTGTAAAACAACAAAATGGAGGTATGAAGTATGTTACAAAAGAATGCAAGACAAAATGTAGAAGAAAGCGTACAAAATCTACAAAACACTCTAAATAGTCTAAGACAGGCAGCAACAACTGTAGAAAATCAAAACACTAAGGCACAAATTGAACAGCAGATACAAAGTATCCAAAATACTTTAAATGCATGCCAAAACATAGCAAATACATTAAGGCAACAATAATAGGAGGGGATTACCCCTCTTAATTTATTGCAGAAAATTAATAAAAATACATTTGAAATGTATAAATATTTATGATAGTATAAATACAATAATTTAATAAAAAAATAACAATACCTTATGTAGAGGTGCCTAAGTCAAGAGTACTAAAGAGGAACTTGGCAGGTTATGAAGCTTTAGGAAAGGGGCTTTAGGCCGAAGGGGATAGTCGCCAAACTATTTACCTGGCTGTTTGCATAATATGCACTCAGCTGTCACCAAAGGGTGGAGAGCTACAAAGGTTTTGTTTGGGTATGCAAAAGCAGCTTGAACAAACCTTGCTGCTTTTATTTTTTTAAAGGAGGAATGGGAAATGGCAATTGTTGTACAAAAGTATGGTGGGAGCTCGGTTTCTACTACTGAAAAAATTAAAAGAGTTGCAAAAAGTGTTATAGATAAAAAAAACAAGGGATATAAAGTTGTTGTTGTAATATCGGCAATGGGAGATACAACGGATGATTTAATAGAGCTTGCAAAGGGTATTTCTAATAGTCCTGATAAAAGGGAGTTAGATGCCCTACTTGCAACAGGTGAAATGATTTCAAGTTCGCTTTTGGCGATGGCTATAAAGGACATAGGATATGATGCAATATCCTTTAATGCATTTCAAATTCAGCTAAAAACAAATGGAGTATATGGTAAATCGTTAATTGAAGATATAAATATTCTTCCTATAAAAAATGCATTAGATTTAGATAAAATAGTTGTTGTAGCAGGATTTCAAGGTATTTCAGATGAAGGTGACTTAACAACCTTAGGAAGAGGAGGTTCTGATACCACAGCTGTAGCACTTGCTGTTAAATTAGATGCTGAATGTGAAATATATACAGATGTTGATGGAATATATAGCGTAGATCCTCGTCTTTATAAAAATGCAAAAAAGATTGAAAACATAAGTTACGAAGAGATGTTGGAACTTTCAAGCCTTGGTGCACAGGTTATGCATTCAAGGTCTGTGGAACTTGGACAAAAATACAATATACCCATCTACGTTGGACTTAGTTGTAGCGATGTAAAGGGGACATATATAAGGGAGGTTGAAGAAATGGAAAATAAACCAGTAACAGGGCTTGCAGTTTCAGATGATGATGTTTCAATAACTTTACTTGATATTGATTATGATATTTATACCCTATCAAGTATATTTGAATCAATAGCTGCAAGGAAGATTAATGTTGATATGATAAGCCAGACTGCACCACAAAATGGCAGTGTCAACATATCCTTTACAATACCAAAGGCTGATTTAAATGAGTGCTTAGAAGTTGTCAGAGTATATACGGTTAAAAGGCCAATTATAGATGAGAATGTAACAAAATTTTCTATAGTAGGCATTGGTATGAAGACGACATCGGGTGTTGCAGCAAGACTCTTTAAGGTATTTAAGGAGAATAATATACAGGTTAAAATGATTACCACATCAGAAATAAGAATTACTTGCACTATAAATAGGGAGGATAAATTAAAGGCAGTTGAACTTGTGGCAAAAGAATTTAATTTATAAGAAATGTAAAAACTATAGAAAGAAAAACTTTCTATAGTTTTTTGTTATTATGTAAATTATATGTTAAAAATAAGTACAAATCATAAATATTTATATTTTTTATATTGCAAAAGTCATATAAAAGTATTATTATATGATTAAAGAATCATATACTTTATATGGAAGGTGATATAATGAAGTTGCAGGAAATTAATAAAGCACATTTTGAGGGAATGGAAAATAGCATAACTGGAGTATTAGAGCTTTATACTACGACCTGCCCAGTTTGTGTACAATTAAAGCCTGTACTTGAGGAAGTAGCACAGGAGATAGAAAATGTTAATTTCTATACAATTAATGCACAGGAAAATATGTCAGTTGCAAGAAAGTTTAAAGTAATGAGTGTACCTACTACACTTATATTAAAAAATGGAGAAGTTGTGGAAAAAGTAATAGGCTTTAAAAATAAAGAAGAATTAAAGCAGATAGTACAAAAGTATTTTTAGGTGAGGATATGGAGTTAGTTAATATTTTAAAGGCTTTATCAGATGAAACGAGAATAAGGATATTGAACCTTCTTATGGTTAAAGAACTTTGTGTATGTGAGCTTGAGGTGCTTCTTGGACTTAATCAGTCCAACGCCTCAAGACACTTAAATAAACTTTCTTCTGCTGACATTTTAAAGAGCTATAAAAAGGGACAGTATGTATATTATTTCATAAACTCAGATTTTATAAAAAAATATCAAAATCTATATGAAACCCTTAGACAAAACTTTAACAATTATGACATACTAATGAACGACAAAAAAATTTAGATAAATATATTTTAAGTGGTATATCCTGTGAAGATTTAAAGGAAGGTAAATTAAAATTTTAAGGGAGGTTAGTTTATGGAAAAGAAAAAGGGATTAGGCTTTTTCGAAAGGTATTTATCTATTTGGGTTGCTCTATGTATTGTTGTTGGTATTTTAATAGGAAAATACATTCCTATAATACCAAAAACATTGAGCCGATTTGAATATGCTAATGTTTCAATTCCTGTTGCAATTTTAATATGGCTTATGATTTATCCTATGATGCTTAAAATTGATTTTTCAAGTGTTGTGAATGCAACTAAAAAACCAAAGGGACTTATAGTTACATGTGTTACAAACTGGCTTATAAAACCATTTACAATGTATTTATTTGCATACTTTTTTATAAGAATAGTATTTAATAACTTTATTCCAGATAACCTTGCAACAGAATATATAGCAGGAGCAGTTCTTCTTGGCGCTGCACCTTGTACAGCTATGGTTTTTGTATGGAGCTATTTAACTGATGGAGATGCAGGATATACACTTGTTCAAGTTGCTGTAAATGACTTAATTATACTTGTTGCATTTACACCAATCGTTGCCTTTTTACTTGGTGTAAGCAATGTTAAAGTACCATATAATACTCTATTCTTATCAACTATTCTATTTGTTGTTATACCACTTACATTTGGTTATCTAACAAGAAGAAGTGTTATTAAGAATAAAGGACTTGATTATTTTGAAAATGTATTTTTAAAGAAGTTTAATAATGTAACAATAGTAGGACTACTATTAACACTTGTTATAATATTCTCGTTCCAAGGAGAGATTATACTAAATAATCCATTCCATATTCTATTAATAGCTGTACCACTTACAATTCAAACCTTCTTTATATTTGGATTTGCATACGCTTGGGCAAAGATTTGGAAGCTCCCACATAATATTGCGGCACCAGCATCCCTAATTGGTGCAAGCAATTTCTTTGAACTTGCTGTTGCAGTTGCGATTTCATTATTTGGATTAAAATCAGGAGCAGCCCTTGCGACTGTTGTGGGTGTTTTAACAGAGGTTCCAATAATGCTAACTCTTGTAAAGATTGCAAATAACACAAGACATTGGTTTAAGTAATAAAAACCCCTTTTAGGGGTTTTTATTGACTTTAATATTTAATTATTTTATAATATAGTTATAAAATATAGAAGGGAGATGTTTTTATGCAAATTAAAATACTTGGTTCAGGTTGTGCAAACTGTAAAAAGCTTGAGGCAAATGCAAGAGAGGCCATAAAAGAACTTGGAGTAGAAGCTGAAGTTATAAAGGTTGAGGATTTTAAAGATATTATGAAGTATGGAGTTATGAGAACTCCTGCAATAGTAATAAATGAAAAGGTAAAGATGTTTGGTAAGGTTTGTACAGTAGAAGAAATAAAGAATTATATAAAGGATGAAATGTAGGAGGAATTCTATGTCAAAAACCTGGTATCCAGTAATAGACTATGAAAAGTGTACAGAGTGTGGAATATGCTTTGACCACTGTAAACACGGTGTCTATAGTAAAAGAGAAAGCAGAATAATTGTAGTTGAAGGGGAAAACTGTGTTCACGGATGTAGAGGCTGTCAAAGTAAATGTCCTTCAGGTGCTATAAGCTATGTTGGTGATGACGGTACAACTAAGGGAGGTTGCTGCTGCAGCTGTTGTTAAAAAATAGTTTATCTATGTTAAAATTATAACTTTTCAAAATATATTGAAATTTATTTCGATATTTTGATAAAATAAAAATAGGCAGAGTAAAGAGAGCCACAACACATTTAATAGGGTGTTGTGGCTTTTTTTGAATAATTAATGCATATATTTTATTATCTAAAATTGAGGGGGATATAAAATGTCAAAGTATATTCTTGCATTAGATCAAGGCACAACAAGTTCAAGAGCAATAGTCTTTGATAATGGAGGACAAGTTATTTCTGTTGCACAAAAAGAGTTTACTCAAATATATCCAAAGGCTGGATGGGTTGAACATAATCCTATGGAGATATGGGCAACTCAAATAGGTGTAGCAAATGAGGCTATGGCTAAGGCTGGGCTAACAGCACAGGATATTGCAGCAATTGGTATAACAAATCAAAGAGAAACTACAGTTGTATGGGATAGGACAACAGGAAAGCCAATATATAATGCAATAGTATGGCAGTGCAGAAGGACAGCCGATATATGTGATGACTTAAGAAATAAAGGCTATGCAGAAATGATAAGAAATAAGACAGGATTAGTAGTTGATGCATATTTTTCAGGTACAAAGATAAAATGGATACTTGATAATGTTGAAGGTGCAAGAGAAAAGGCTGAAAGAGGAGAACTTCTATTTGGCAATATTGATACGTGGCTTATATGGAATTTAACAGGTGGAAAGGTTCACGTTACTGACTATTCAAATGCTTCAAGAACAATTCTATATAATATTTACGAATTAAAGTGGGATGATGAGATACTTGAAATATTAAATATTCCTAAATCAATGCTTCCAGAGGTTAAGCCTTCAAGCTGTGTATACGGATATACAGCAGTTGATGTAATAGGAGGAGAAATTCCAATAGCAGGAGATGCAGGAGATCAGCAGGCGGCTCTATTTGGACAGGGATGTTACAGAGAAGGTATGGCTAAAAATACATACGGAACAGGATGTTTTATGCTTATGAACACAGGAGAAAAGCCTGTTAAATCGAAGAATGGACTTTTGACAACAATAGCTTGGGGAGTAGATGGAAGGATAGAGTATGCCCTTGAGGGGAGTATATTTATAGCAGGTGCAGTAATTCAATGGTTAAGAGATGAGCTAAGAATGATAAAGACAGCAGCAGACAGTGAAGAGTATGCAATAGCTGTTGAAGATTCTAATGGAGTATATGTGGTTCCTGCATTTGTTGGTATGGGTGCTCCATATTGGGATATGTATGCAAGGGGAACAATAGTAGGATTAACAAGAGGAGCAAAGAAGGAGCATATTATAAGAGCCTCTCTTGAATCGATGGCATATCAAACAATGGATGTTATTAAGTCTATGGAGGAGGATTCTGGAATTTGCCTTTCAGCACTTAAGGTTGATGGTGGTGCAGCTGCAAACAACTTCCTAATGCAATTCCAATCAGACATATTAAATGTCGATGTTTACAGACCAAGGGTAATAGAGACAACAGCATTAGGTGCTGCATATCTTGCTGGATTGGCAGTTGGATATTGGAAAAATAAAGAGGAGATATTAAGTAATTGGGCTGTAGACAAAAAATTTGAACCTAATATGGATGAAGAAAAGAGAACAAAGCTTATTAGGGGATGGCATAAGGCAGTAAAGAGAGCATTAGAATGGGAAAAGGAAGAATGATTGATTTTTAATCTAAAATATGGTAAACTATAAATAATAGAATATTTTGGCGAGAGTTGAGAGCCGTGAAAATAGGCCACATAGGTGGTTCTGTTTTCACGGCTTAATTTTTTAAGGGGAGGTTTTTGTATGTATGATGTTGCAGTAATTGGTGCAGGTATAGTTGGCACAAGTATAGCAAGGGAATTATCAAGATATGATTTGAATATAGTGGTTATAGAAAAAAGCAGTGATGTAGCAAATGGTTCTACAAAGGCGAACAGTGGAATTGTTCACGCAGGGTACGATGCAAAGGAAGGTACTTTAAAGGCAAAGTTTAATGTTTTAGGAAGTGAGATGTACGAAGAGATATGCAGAGAATTAGATGTACCATATAAGAGAAATGGTTCTTTAGTACTTGCCTTTAATGATGAGGACTTAAGACATATAGAAATGCTTTATAAAAGAGGATTAACAAATGGAGTTAGGGAACTTGAGATAATAGACAAAAACAAGGTTTTATCTTTAGAACCAAACCTTCAAGATAATGTAGTTGGTGCACTTTATGCTAAAACTGGAGCAATAGTGTCTCCCTTTGAGCTTGCTATTGCCCTTGCAGAAAATGCAAATCAAAATGGAGTTGAATTTATGCTTTCAACTCAAGTTGTGAAGGTTTATAAGGAGAAGGATGTATTTACGATTGAGACAAGTCAAGGAATTATAAAATCAAGATTTTTAGTTAATGCGGCAGGGCTTTTTGCAGATGATATAAATGATATGCTTGGAGGAGAAAAATTTAGGATTATACCAAGAAGAGGAGAATATTGCCTATTTGATAAAGCAGTTGGAGGAATAGTTACAAGGACTATATTCCAAACACCTACAAGTAAAGGAAAAGGAATATTGGTGTCTCCAACAGTACACGGCAATTTGTTTGTTGGTCCTAATGCAGTTGAAATGGATAGAAAGGATGATGTTTCAACAACAAGAGAGGGGCTTGATGAGGTATTAAGGGGAGGAAGCAGAAGTGTAAAGGGATTAAATCAAAGAGATGTAATAACTTCCTTTACAGGCATCAGAGCAACACCGGATAATAGGGATTTTATAATAAATATACCAACTTCCAATGCTGTAAATGCAGCAGGTATAGAATCTCCAGGGCTTACTGCATCTGTTGCAATTGCTCCATATGTAGTATCACTTCTTGAGGAACAGGGACTTGTTCTTATAAAGAAGGAGCACTTTGTGGCTACAAGAGAAAATACAAAATTGTTTATAAATATGTCAGAGGATGAAAAGAGAGAAGTTTTAAGCAAAAATCCTATATATGGAAGGATAATCTGTAGATGTGAACACATAACAGAGGGAGATATAATAAGTGCCATAAGAAGACCTCTTGGAGCAAAAAGTGTAGATGGAGTCAAAAGAAGAGTTAGAGCAGGGATGGGAAGATGTCAAGGAGGCTTTTGTATGCCAAGGGTGGTTGAAATACTTGCAAGGGAGCTTAATATACCTCTAACCGAAGTAAAAAAATCAGATGAAGGCAGTTTTATTTTGACAGGTAAGACAAAATGATGGGAGGAGAAAAAATGAAGAGGGACTTGGTTATAATAGGTGGCGGGCCTGCAGGGCTTGCAGCAGCAATAGAGGCAAAGAAGAATGGGATAGATGATATTTTGATATTAGAAAGGGACAAAAGGCTTGGAGGCATATTGCAGCAGTGTATACACAATGGTTTTGGACTTCATATTTTTAAAGAACAGCTAACAGGCCCAGAGTATGCCCAAAGGTTTATAGATGAGGTAGAAAAATTAAAAATAGAATACAAGCTTGATACTATGGTATTACACTTATCTGAAAATAAGCATATTACAGCACTAAATCCAAAGGATGGAATTGTTGAAATAGATGCAAAGGCAGTAATACTTGCAATGGGATGTAGAGAAAGAACAAGGGGAGCCTTAAATATACCAGGAAGTAGACCGGCTGGTGTATTTACTGCAGGTGCAGCTCAAAGATTTGTGAATATGGAAGGGTATATGGTAGGCAAAAAGGTTGTAATTTTAGGCTCGGGTGACATAGGACTTATAATGGCAAGGAGAATGACGCTTGAAGGTGCAGAGGTTAAGATGGTTGTGGAGCTTATGCCATACTCCACTGGGCTTAAGAGAAATATTGTTCAATGCCTTGAGGATTTTGATATACCTCTTTTATTTAGTCACACAGTTATAAAGATACACGGCAGGGAAAGAGTAGAGGGAGTTACGATTGCAGCTGTTGATGAAAATAGAAGACCAATTGAGGGAACAGAGCAGTATGTAGAGTGTGATACACTTTTATTATCTGTTGGATTGATACCAGAGAATGAGTTATCAAGGGAGGCAAATATTAAATTAAATCCAGTAACTTCTGGGGCTTATGTTAATGAGCTTATGGAAACAAGTGTAGATGGAATTTTTGCCTGTGGGAATGTTGTTCACGTACACGATTTGGTAGATTATGTTACAGAGGAGAGCTATCTTGCTGGCTATGGTGCTTCTAAGTATATAAAGGGAGAATATATTAAGGATGAAACTGGATTTATAACTAAAACAGGATTTGGCATACGATATGTAGTTCCAAATAGAATAAATCCAAAGAATGTTAAGAACAGAGTAAACTTCTATATGAGGGTAAATGATGTATATCATAATGTTGATTTAGTTGTAAGGGATGGAGATAGAATTGTTTATAAAGTTAGGAGAAACCACGTTTCACCTGGAGAAATGGAAAGTGTTAAACTTTCAAAGGATGTTTTAGAAAAGGTAGAAGGTAGTGAACTTGTATTTGCATTAGAGGAGGTGGCAAAATGAAAAGGAAGATGACGTGTATTAGCTGCCCCTTAGGATGTCAGCTTGAGGTTGAAGTTGGTGAAAATATAACAGTATCAGGGAACAAATGTAAAAGAGGAGAAGAGTATGCTAAAAATGAAATAACAAATCCCAAAAGAATTATAACCTCAACTGTAAAGGTCTTAGGAGGAGATAGACCTCTTGTGTCAGTTAAAACAGATAGGGAGGTTCCAAAGAATTTGATATTTGAGATAATGAAGGAGATAAATAAAGCAGAGGCTGTAGCACCTGTTGAAATTGGAGATGTTATTATACAGAATGTTTTGGGAACAGGTGCTAACTTGGTAGCAACGTCAAAGGTATTGAAAATATAAAGGAGATAGCTTGGTTTGCTATCTCCTAAAACCATACATATGTATATCTTGATGAATTTTTTCTTCAGAAATCATATCCCTTATTATTTGACCTGCTATTATTGAATACAGTATCCCATTTGAACCATATCCAAGTGCAAAGTAGAAGTTTTTAAATTTTGGGTGTACACCTATATATGGAAGCCCATCCTTTGTATCTCCAAAAAGTCCGTGGAATTTATAATCAACTTCAAAATTTATATTAGGAAACATTTGGCAAAGTCTTTGTTCAAGCTTTTGATATTTATTTTGAGTTATAATTTGGGGAGGATTGATTATTGGAATATCCTCTCCACCGATTATAATTCTATTATCCTGTGTTGTTCTAAGGTAATTGTATGGTGTGCAGTCGTTTCTTATTATGCACCTATCATACCATCCTTCAAAACTACTAACAGGTTTTGTTGCTATTGTAAAACTTGTATTTAGTTTTACTATGTTTTCTTTTATTAAGTTTTTAGCCTGATATCCTGTTGCAACAACCACCTTTTGGGCAGTTATTTTTTTATGCTTATCTGTAAAGAGTATAACTTTATTGTTTTTATGCTGATATTTTAATATAGCAGTATTTTCATAGACTATAAGTCCCCTACTTTGACTATCCTTTATAAGTTCATGGGCAAATCTATATGGGTCAATTTCTGCACCACCACATTTTGAATATATTGCAGCCTCAATTGGGAAGGAGAATTTATCCTTTGCAGTATTTTTATCTAAAAATTCAATGTCAAAGTCTGCAGCCCTTCGTATTTTATATTCTTCTTTAAACTTTTGTATTTTTGATTTATCCTGTGTAAAATATAAGCTCTCTCTTTTTGTAAAGTCGCACTTATCCTTTAGAGTTTTTATAATTCTTTCAATTTCATAGACAGCAGCTTCGTTTGCCTTGTAGGCCTTTAAAGCATTTACTATGCCTATCTTCTTTTCAAGCTCCAAAATGTCGAAATCTACTTCGTACTGGAGTATGGAGGTTGACGCACTTGTGCTTCCATATCCTATAATATTTTTATCAACAAGTATAATTTTTTTACCTAAAAAAGAAAGATAGTAGCTTAAAATAGCTCCTGTAATTCCTCCACCTATAATCAAAATATCACAGTCTTCATTTTTGCTAAGGTATGTATATTTGTTTAGAACTGGATTTTTATTAGTCCAAATAGGATTGTAGGAGACGAGCTTCATTGTATCAACTCCCTTCTCCTATATTTTTATACCTATAATATCAAATTATTCATTCTAACTTAGCTGTTAATTATAAAATAGTAGGAGCTTAAAAGATATTGTTCATTGTATTTTTCAGAAAGCTTTTTTAAAAAAGCTTTTGCCTTAGTATATTCCTTTGTGGATAAGAGCTGATGAAATTTTACAAACTCTTTATCGTTTGCTCTATCTTTAAAATATCCCCATATGTGCTGTAATGTATTTCTTACGGCACCTTCATTTAAGGGAAGAGATAGAGCATAGTCTATGGTTTTATAGAATTCAAGCATATTAGTTTCGCTGTTTATTATACTACTGCATTTTTTATATAGTGCGTAGTTCTTTTCCATAACAACATATTTGTATTTTGCCCATTCATCATACATTACTGATTTTTTAACAGGAAAGATGGTATTTATGCATTTTATTGCAGATATATCCTTATCCTTTGTTTCAAGCATTATATCGCAGTCAAATTTACTTGCTATCTTATAAAACTCTAAAAAATTTTGAATTGATACATAGTCGGAATGGGCACCCTTTTGTTTTGTAGGGGATTGGTCTGAGTAGTGTAGCTTCATTGGGCCATCTTCTTTTTTCCAAGTTTCTAAACATTTTTTAAGTATTGTTTCAGTATTATCCTGAGTTGGGTTTATGCTGTGATGAAGAATATCGAATACTGTAGGTATGCTAATTCTATTAGATATATCTAAAACTTCATCTATGTTAAAATTTTTTTCATCATTTTCTATTACAAGTCTTTTTTTAGATGATTGACTTAGTAAATTAAAGTTTTTACAAAATCTCTCCATAGCAGAGGATTTATCTTTATAAACACCCCCAATATGAAGGACAACCTTATGGGTATAATCAAGCTCTAAGCTGTCTAAAAAGCGAGTGTGGTACTCTATTTCTCTAATTGAGTTTTCTACTATTGAATTGTCCGGTGAGTTTATTATGGTGTATTGCCCAGGGTGCATAGATACTCTAATGTTGTTATTTTTTATATATTCACCTATTTTTATCAATATATCCTTGAATTCAGCATCCCAATTATATGTATTTATCTTATGTCCACCAAAGGGTATTATGTCAGAACTTATTCTGAAAAGATAGATTCCCTTTGAAACGTTGTATTTTAATATTTTAAGTAAATCTAAAAGATTTTGTTGAATTGCTTCATAAAGTTTTTCTTTAGTAAAGTTTTTTATCATAAATCCTCTATTGGTTCTGTATTTAACTCCAAGAGGAATGCAAGCATACCCTATCTTCATAAATATGCCTCCCTTCTTAGTAGAATTTTAGCATAAAATAGTGATTTGTTGTATTGATATTATTTGACCACTTGGTATAATTAATTATGTATAAAGGAAGGAGTGGATAATATGAAGTTTTTAGTTCCAATGGTTGTAGGTGCACTAATAGGATATATAACAAATTATCTTGCAATAAAAATGCTCTTTAGACCCCACTATGAAAAAAGAGTATTTGGTATTAAAATTCCCTTTACACCAGGACTTATACCAAAGGAGAAGCAGAGAATTGCAAAGAGTGTAGGAGAGGCGGTTGGTACACATCTTTTGTCAACCGATGTGTTTGTGGATGCCCTTTGTAGTAATCAAGTAAAGGAGCAGGTTGTTGAATGGTTAAAGAATAGATTTTATTCCTTAAAGAATTCATCAAGGAAGGTATTCGATTTACTCAATATACTTGGTGATAAAAGAGATAAAGTAATAGATAATCTTAAGAATAGCTTTACAGGATTTATAGTAGAGTATATAAAAAAAGACAATAATAGGATTTTAGAGCTTATAAATGAACAAATCAATTTAAAGGAAACATTATTATCCATATTAGATAGTGTAGATGTTAAGTTGAAAATTAAGGATATTGTAAATAATGTGTCACAAAGTAATCAAGCATTAAAGGAAGTCATACCAAGTTCCTTAGATGGCTCCATAAAGATATACATATATTCTAATAAGGATAAAATTGCAAAGGGACTTTTAGAGGCACTTTCAAAGGAAAATGTAAGGGAAAAGATTTCTCACTCTGCCGCAAAAATGGTGGAAAATACATTGGGTAAATTTGCAGCTATGTTTTTAAGCCCTGAGCTTATAGGAGAAAAGATAATATCGTCTCTACAGGGTTATATAAGTAGTGAAGAAAATCATCACGATATAGCTATGATGGTAATTGCACTCTATGAAAAGCTTACAGAAACTAAAGTTAACGATATATTTATCTCCTTCTCCGATGATTCAAAGGAGGACATCGTAGAAAAACTTTCAAATGCAATTAATAGTTATGTAAAGGATTTAATTTATGGATTTAATATAGAAGAAGCGTTAACTAAAATGGCTTATAATGATGAGCTGTATAAGGTTGTGAATATGGCAGTTTCATATATTGTAGATAGTTTTATGAATATTGAGGTTTCAAGCTTATTGAGTAATATAGAAGAAGACGAGCTTGATGCTGCCTTTAATGCTTTAGATGGTATGTTTGAAGAATTTATAAGGGATAAGGCATCAAGGATAATAGGTTTAATCGATGTATCAAAGCTTGTTGAGGATAGAATAAATAGCTTTGATGTTGCCTTTGCAGAGAAGATAATTCTTGAGGTAGCAAGCAAAGAATTATCTGCAATAACTTGGCTTGGAGCACTTTTAGGTGCAATTATGGGAATAATATCTCCACTATTACAAACTCTTTAATATGGAGGATTTTATGTTAAAAGAATTTACTATTGATTTAAAGAAAACATATAAGGAGATTTTAGATGGAGAAGACAATATAGATGGATTTATTAATAAATGGGCGGTAGATGGACATATTGGTGAATTCTATGAAAAGATTAAGAACAAAGAGGAGAGAAAAAGTACAGGAAGCTTTTATACACCTAAAATAATAGTTGATTTTATTACAAAGGATTTAGCAGATAAAATTGACAGTTTAAGGGATGTAAAGATTTTAGACCCCTCCTGTGGAGGGGGATATTTTCTAATAGGGATGTATACTGCTCTATTAGAGAAGGGGTTTAATAAAGAGGATATTATAAATTCGATATATGGCTATGATATAGATGAGAATGCAGTTATGATTACAACACTTGAGCTTTATAGATTGAGTGGTATTTTGCCAAAGAATATAATATTGAAGGATTTTTTGTTTGAAGATAATTCAACCTATAGCTACATAATTGGAAATCCTCCCTATGTTGGTCATAAAATGATAGATAAGGATTATAGGGCAAAGTTAAAGCACAAATATTTAGATGTATTTTCGGATAAAGCAGATTTAAGTTATTGTTTTATAAAAAAGTCATTAGACTCCTTAAAAAGGGATGGTAGGCTTATCTTTTTTACATCAAGATATATGCTTGAGGCACTTTATGGTGAAGGTATACGGGAATATATATTAAAATTTGGCTCTATAGAATCTATAGTTGATCTTTATGGAGTAAGGCTCATAAAGGGTGTAGGTGTAGATAATATCATTTTAAGCGTTGTTAAATCAATAGATTTTAATAGTATAAATTATTTTAGATTAAAACCAGATGCAAAACATAAGGGACAGGAGGTTTTTGATGATATAAAAAGCGGTGAAAAAAGATATCACCTCTTTTTTAAGGTTAATAGGAGTAATTTAAAAAAGGACGGATGGATTTTTTTAGACGAAGTTGGGCTAAATATATTAAATAAAATAAAGGGAGTTGAACTTGGGACAATATGTAGTAGTTTTCAGGGGATTATAACGGGCTGCGATAAGGCTTTTATTTTAAATAGACAAGAAGTAGAAGAATATAATATAGAGAAGGAATTAATTAGAAGATGGATTAAAAGCAGTCATATCAATAAATTTAAAGTGGCTCCCTCAGATGAGTTTATAATATATAGTGATATGATTAAAAATGAAGAGGAATACAAGAATGCAATAGAATACATATCAGCCTATAGAGAAAAGCTTATGGAAAGAAGAGAATGTAAAAAGGGAGTAAGAAGATGGTTTGAGCTTCAATGGGGAAGAAATAGGGAGGATTTTGAGGGAAAAAAGATAATATATCCCTATAAATCAAATACAAATAGATTTGCTATAGATGAGGGAAGTTTCTATAGTGCAGATGTATATAGCTTAAAGATAAATGATATGTTTAAGGAAGTTTTTTCATATGAATTTATTGTTGGTGTCTTAAATAGCACAATATATGAGTTTTATATAAAAACAATGGCAAAGAAGTTGGGGGATGACCTATACGAATACTATCCTAATAAGATTTTAAAGCTGAAAATTCCAAACTACATAAAGGAAATTGAGGATATAGTAAAATCTAATAGGGATGAAAATGAAAAAATTAAAGAGATTGATAGTATATTATGCCAATATTTTGAAATAGAGTGCCACCCAGGTGAAATGTGAAATATTCCAAAAATTTCAATAAAAATATATTAAGGTGGTGAAGGTTATGCAAAAGTCTAAAAAGACAGTTATTATAACAGGAGGAGGACAAGGAATAGGCAAGGGTACAGCTAAAAGGCTCCTTATGGAAAATTACAATGTTGTTATTGCTGAAATAGATAAAGAAGCAGGGCAGGAAACAGTAGATGAATTAAAAATATTTGGGGATATAAAGTTTATTTGTTGTGATGTTTCTAAAGAAGAGGATATTAAGAGTTTAGTAAATAAAACTGTTGGTATATATGGTGGAATTGATGTACTTATAAATAATGCTGCTATTTCAATAAATAAACCAATTACAGAGTTAAGCCTTGAGGAGTGGAATAAAGTTATATCAATAAACCTTACAGGTGCATTTTTGTGTTCTAAATATTGTGCACCGTATCTAAAACAAACAAAGGGTTCCATAATAAATATCGCATCTACAAGAGCCTTTATGTCTGAAAAGGATACGGAAGCATATTCTGCCTCAAAGGGAGGTATTTTTGCATTAACACACGCACTTGCTGTGAGTTTAGGGCCAGATGTGAGGGTAAATTGTATAAGTCCTGGATGGATTGAGGTTAGTGAATTGAAAAAACAAGGCATAAGAAAAACACCAGTTTTAAGCGAAATGGACAATAAACAGCATCCTGCTGGAAGAGTTGGAAATGTAGATGACGTTGCTTCTATGATTTTATTTTTGATAGATGAAAGAAATTCCTTTATAACTGGTGCAAATTTTATTGTGGATGGCGGAATGACAAGAAAGATGATATATGTTTAATAGGATAGATAAGTGCTGACAAGGGTGTGACATTATCCATAATATGGATAATGTCACATTTCACTTGGGTGGCACTTTTTTTGTTTGATTTTTTGATAAAAGTAGTATAATATAATATACGAACAAATGTTCGGGAGGCGGTGTTGTGAGGAATATTTTACACGTAGATTTGAATGCTTTTTATGCTTCAGTAGAGCAGGCAGAGGATAAAAATCTCCAGGGAAAACCTGTTGCAGTTGCGGGGGATAAAGAAAAGAGGACAGGTATAATACTTACGGCCTCCTATGAGGCACGAAGATATGGTATAAAGACAGGTATGACAATAGGAGATGCACTTAAATTGTGTAGAGATTTAATATTAGTTAAGCCAAATTTTAGAAGATATGTAGAGTATTCTAACAGGGTTATGGATATTTTAAGAAGTTTTACACCGGATGTTGAGGTTTTTAGTATAGATGAGGCTTGGCTTGATGTATCAGGGTGTGAAGGATTGTTTGGAGATGGGATAGAAATAGCTAATTTAATAAGAAAAAAAATACGAGATGAACTTGGGATTACAGCAAGTGTGGGGGTATCCTACTGTAAATTAATGGCAAAGATGGCCTCAGATCTAAAAAAACCTGATGCCACCAGCATAATTGATGAACAGGATGTTCCAAACATAATTTGGCCTATGCCTGTTGAGGAACTTTTTGGAGTTGGTAGACGAATGAAAAGGAGGCTAAACGAGCTTGGTATTTTTACAATAGGAGATTTGGCAAATACACCCTTAAGCCTTTTAACTAATAATTTTGGTAAGGTTGGAAGATATTATTGGAATTATGCAAATGGTATTGATTTTTCAAAGGTAGAAAGTAGCTACGATTGTATAAAGGGAGTAGGTAATTCAATAACAACACCTAAGGATTTAGTTGATGTTAAAGAAATATCTGAAATTTTTATGGTTTTAGCAGAGAGTGTAGGTATGAGGTTAAGAAGGATGGGGTTTGAGGGAAATGTGGTAGAAGTGGTATTTAGAAAGAGTAGCTTTGAAACAATAGTAAGAAGGCATAAAGTAAGTCAATATATAGATACAACGGTTGATATACATAGTGAGGCATTAAATTTATTTTTGAAAAATTGGGATAGAAGCAAAATAAGACTTCTTGGAATTAGAGTAACTGGCCTTAGAGAAAAACAAAAATTTGAGCAGATAAGTTTATTCGAAGATGCAACAAAGAAAAAGAGAGAGAAATTGGATATGTGCTTAGATACCATAAGAGAAAAATATGGGAAATATTCTGTTTTTCGAGCAATAACAATGCAAAATGACAGCAATAAAACGATAAGAGTTTTAGATAAAGATGAGTGGATACCTATGAACTCCTTTAATAAAGGTGGTGGTAGGATATGAAACTTTTAAGAGAGAAGGCTAATGTTTTAGTATTGTTTCAGGATACAATAATGAATCCGATTATGATAATGTGCAGTATGGGGGTGTTTAAAGTAAACAGAGTAATAAATATAAACAAAGAACGTAGATATTTAAGGGATTGTTATATATTCCTATGTTCTGTTGAGGGGAGAGATGAGCCTATTGAGCTAAGATGGGATATAGAAGGTAATATATGGTTTTTAGAAAAATTCTAAAAAATAGTTAACAAAATTAGTATGAATAATTATAATTAACTTAGAGGGGGTGAAGTTATGATAGAGGCAATAAAGGCAGGAACAGTAAGGGGGGCTAAAAAAGGTATAGAAACAACTTTTAAAATAGGTAAAATATTGGTTCCTATATATTTTATAGTTACATTTATTAAATATACACCTATAATAAATTATATTGCAATTATATTTAAGCCAATTATGCATGTAGTTGGACTTCCTGGTGAAGCTGCATTACCATTTGTTGTTGGAAACGCAATAAATTTATATGCAGGGATAGCAGCAATTTTGGCCTTAAGTCTAACGCCAAAGGAGATAACAATTATATCAGTTATGCTCTGTTTTTCCCACAGCCTATTTTTAGAAACAGCTTTGTGTAAAAAAATAGGAGTTTCTGCTACGTTTATGGTAGTTTTAAGACAAATACTTGCATTTATAGCAGGTATTATACTTAATATTATTTTATAAGAGGTGAGTTTTTTGATTATAGATGTTTTAAAGGAAGCATTTTTAGGAAGTATGTCTTCAATGTGGACAGTTATTAAGATAGTAATTCCTCTTATGATAGTTATTGAAATTATAAAGGAGTTAAACTTGCTAAATAAAATTTGTGGTATCTTTAAACCCCTAACAAAACTTTTAAAGATATCGGAAACTACGATTTTACCATTATTTTCGGGACTTTTTTTTGGATTAGTATATGGTGCAGGACTTATAATAGATGCTGCAGAAGAGGGAAATATAACAAAAAAGGATATGTATCTTGTGGCGGTATTTTTAGGAGCCTGTCACGCAATTGTTGAAGATACTCTTATATTTGTTCAAATAGGTGCAAACGGCTGGATAATATTCTGCCTACGATTAATTTCAGCATTTATAGTAACATACATTTTTGGGTTTATTTTTGAAAAATCAAACACAGCAAAGAGAATTGTAAATAGAGAAATAGCAGGTTAGAACACCTGCTATTTTATTCTCCTATAACTTCTTTTATGTATTTTGGAAGTACAAAACAAGCCTTATGTATTTCTGGAGTATAGTACTTAGTATCCATTTCTGGAATTTTTGTAATATCTACTTGAGTTGGATCATATTTCTTTGAACCAACTGTAAAGCTCCAGTATCCTCCTGGGTAAGTTGGGATTGCAGCCATAAATAGTTTAGTAACAGGGAATATAGCCTTTGCATCGCTAAATACCTTTCTTACTGTATCTGGTAAGAAGAATGGAGTTTCTGTTTGTGCAACAAATATTCCATCTTCTGTTAGAGCTTCATATATATCCTTGTAGAAGTTTCCGCCAAATAGACCTTCAGCAATGCTAAATGGATCAGTTGAGTCAACTATAATTACATCAAATTCATTTTTATGTTCCTTAACATATTTTATTCCATCGCCTATAAATACTTCACATCTTGGATCATCAAGTGCACAGCTTATTTCAGGTAGATACTTTTTACAAGCATCCACAACGTCCTTATCTATTTCACAAAGAACAGCCTTTTCGACAGACTTATGCTTTAATATTTCTCTTATTGCACCACCATCTCCACCACCAACAACTAAAACCTTCTTTGGATTTGGGTGTGTAAATAGTGGAATGTGTGAAATCATTTCGTGATAAACAAATTCGTCTTTAATTGTTGTTTGAACTATACCGTCAAGTATAAGCATTCTTCCAAATACTTCTGAGTCTACTATTGCCATATCTTGGTATTCAGTCTGTTTTCTAAGAAGAGTTTCTTTAATTTTGTAGGACATAGCTACGCCTTCGCCCTCAAGTTGCATTTCCTTAAGCCACATATCCATTGCCATTAAAATCGCCTCCTTTTTGGGATTTTAGATACAAATAGCATTTTAGCATTAATTAGGATTAATTACAATATTCATATCAAAAAAATATAGTACAATTAATATACAAAGATATCTTATGTAAGATAATAGCAAAATATTCGGAGGTGTTCCTATGGAGTTTAGCTTAAAAACTTCAAAGACGGAGGAGTTTATTAACATAACTAATTATGTTAGAGAGGCAGTAAAAAAAAGTGGTGTAAAGGATGGATTAGCAGTTGTATTTATTCCACATACAACCGCAGGTGTAACTATAAATGAAAATGCAGACCCTGATGTTGTAAGGGATATGATTGTTACGCTTGATAAAGTTTATCCTGTAAAGGGCGATTATTGGCATATGGAGGGTAATTCCCACGCACACATTAAAGCATCTCTAATGGGTTCCTCCTGTAGTGTAATAATAGAAAATGGCGATTTAAAACTTGGAACTTGGCAGGGTATATATTTCTGTGAGTTTGATGGCCCAAGAACAAGAAAATTTTATGTAAAAATATTAAATGGATAGTGTTGACAATTTTTATTAAAGAATATATTATATATTAAGAGTGGTTAAAGGGGAGTAGCTGCCCATTTTGGGTTGATAAAGTCAACATACTGGTCTTTGACCTGGCTTTATCGGACGTTTGTCAAGTGAGACCTTTAACACAATGCTTTGCATTGTGTTAAAGGTCTTTAATTTTGTACAAAATAAAAAAGAAGGAGGAATGTATATGGCACTACTTAAAGCATTTTTATTTGTACTTGTAGCAGAGATGGGAGATAAAACTCAGCTCCTTGCAATGGCCTGTGCAAGTAAGTATAAATTAAAGCAGGTTATTGCTGGTGTTTTTGTAGCAACACTACTTTTAAATGGTTTGGCTGTTTTAATTGGAACATACCTTGGAAGTTATATTAAGTTTGAGTATGTGAAATTAGCAGCAGCCTTACTATTTATAGGTTTTGGACTTTGGGGATTAAAGGAGGAAGATGAGGAGGAGCTTGAAGGTGAAGCCTGTAGCTTAAAGGAGGATAAATTTGGTCCAATAATAACAGTAGGAACAACCTTTTTCTTAGCAGAACTTGGAGATAAAACACAGATTATGACTTTAACCTTTGCAGCACAAGAAAAGGCACCAATATTAGTTCTAATAGGTGCAACTTTAGGTATGATGGTGGCAGATACCTTAGGAATAGCAGGAGGAACTTTGATTTCTAAGTATCTTCCAGAGAAATATATAAAGTTTGGTTCAGCCTTTATATTTATTGTTTTTGGTGTGACAACCCTCTATGAGGTATTACCAATTCAATATATTACAGTTATAAACCAAATAGTATTCTATGCTATTTTAGCTATGCTTATTTATGTTATAGGGTTTAGAAGAAAAAATAAAAAGTAATATAACATAAAGAAGGAAAATTGTAATTTTTAGAGAATATATATAATGAATGCCACCCAGATGAAATGTGAAATTTACAGTATGTGGTAAATGAATGATTTGTGTCAAAATATCTGGCAAGTAAAAATGGACATTATATTTTACAATACAAATCTCTTGGGTACTAACACGGAGAAATAGTTAAGTTGATTAATACCTACAAAACTTATGTGTGTAGGTAGCCTATTATAAAAAAGATAAATATTTGGGGGGATGGGTATGCAGCTAAAGTTTAGTGTAGAAGATGGTTGCCTAATTGTTGAGATGCACGGTGAACTTGACCACCACTCTGCAGAAGGGGCAAGAATAAAAATTGATAATAAGATTGAAGAGCTTGGTATAAACAAGTTGATATTCGATTTTTCAGGGGTTAATTTTATGGATAGTTCAGGAATAGGAGTCATTATTGGAAGGTATAAAAAATTAAAGGACTATGATGGAAAAGTAGCTGTTGTAAATTTAAAGCCTCAGATAAAAAAGATATTTGAATTAAGCGGTTTGTTTAAAATTTTAAATGAATTCGAAAATACTAAAGAGGCTCTTTTAAATCTTTGATGGGGGGGATATTATGTTTAAAAATGAAATGAAACTGGAGTTCCCAAGTAAATCAGTTAATGAATCCTTTGCAAGAGTGGTAGTAGCAGCTTTTGCATCACAACTGGACCCTACTTTAGAAGAGCTTTCAGATGTAAAAACTGCGGTATCTGAGGCTGTTACAAACGCCATTATACACGGTTATGAGGATACAGAGGGAATGGTAACTTTAAGATGCAAAATTGAGGATAATAAATTGACTATAGAAGTTGAAGATAATGGTAAGGGAATTGAAAATGTTGAACTTGCAAGGCAGCCTCTTTATACTTCAAGACCTGAACTTGAAAGATCAGGTATGGGCTTTACAGTTATGGAAACCTTTATGGATAGTGTTGAAGTATTTTCTGAGCCTGGAAAGGGAACTAAGGTAATTATGACAAAAACTTTTAAATCGGCCTGATGCATGGGGGTAAAATATGAAAGAGGGTTTGGAGGATGTAAAGGTTAATTCTTTAGAGGATTTTAGGGAGCTCATATTAAAAAGCCAAGCAGGGGATAAAGAGGCGGAGGAAAAGCTAATAAAGAATAACATAGGATTAGTAACAAGCATAGTAAAGAGATTTTTAAATAGAGGTTACGAATATGAAGATTTATTTCAAATAGGTTGTATTGGTCTAATAAAGGCCATTAAGAAGTTTGATGTTTCATATGATGTAAAGTTTTCTACATATGCTGTTCCTATGATACTTGGTGAAATAAAAAGGTTTATGCGTGATGATGGCATAATAAAGGTAAGTAGAAGTGTAAAGGAAACCGCAAGAAAAGTTAAGTTGGCAAAGGACAAATTAGCCAAAGAATATGGGAGAGAAGCTACAATAGAAGAGATTGCAAATGAGTTAAGTATCACAGCAGAAGAAGTTATATTAAGTATGGACAGTATGAATTCACCAGAGTATTTATATGATACAGTACATCAAGATGATGGGGCAGCAGTTCTTTTAATAGATAGGGTGAGTGAAGATAAGGACTATGGTGAAGATATAGTTGATAAAGTAGCATTAAAGGAACTTATACAAAATTTAGAGCCAAGAGACAGGCAAGTCATATTTTTGAGATATTTTAAAGATTTAACTCAAAGTCAAATAGCTGAGATTTTAGGTATTTCACAGGTTCAGGTTTCAAGAATTGAAAAAAGAGTCTTAACGTATTTAAAAAAGGCAATAGAGTAGATAATATTCTATTGCCTTTTTTGTTTTATTTTTTTTACTTTTGGAGAAAATATAAATGGAGGTGTAGAGAATGTATTATAAGGCAAAAAAAGTAGATGTTATCAACTATAAACAACCGGAGGATAAGGAACATAGATTTGACTATAACAATACATCCTTTAATATGATGTCAGCTTTAAGGGGACAGAATGAAAATATAAAGGATGGAAGGTGATTTTATGGAACATACCAACGAAGAAAGGCTAAAAAAAGAATTTCAGGATATGGTTAAAAAGAATGCTCCAAGTTCAAATTTTTTAAAGGATTGCTTGGCAGCCTTTGTAGTAGGAGGATTTATTTGCGTTATTGGTCAATTTGTTATGAATTTTTTTATAGGTCTTGGAGTTCCTAAAGAGGATGTAGGATATTATGTGGCTACAATAATGGTATTTTTAGGTGCATTTTTAACAGGGCTTGGTGTTTATGATAATATTGGAAAATTTGCAGGAGCTGGATCAATAGTTCCTATAACAGGATTTTCAAATTCTATTGTTGCACCAGCTATGGAGTTTAAAAGAGAGGGCTTTGTTTTTGGTATTGGTGCTAAGATGTTTGTCATTGCAGGTCCAGTTTTGGTTTATGGAATTTCAAGTTCAGTAATTGTGGGAATTATATATTACATAATAAATCTTTTTAAATAAGGAGGAGGTTTGCTATGGGGGAAAAAAGAATAGGTGAACAAACTATAGCCTTTAAAAACCCTCCATCTATAATATCAACGGCAGCTATTGCAGGGCCTAAAGAGGGAGAAGGACCACTAAAAGACTATTTTGATGTTGTTTTAGAGGATGACTTATTTGGTGAAGAAACTTGGGAAAAAGCAGAAAGTAAAATGCAAAAGGAGGTAGTCAGATTAGCTTTAGAAAAATTGAAAATAGATGAGAAGGATATTGACTATATTTTTGCAGGTGATTTGCTAAATCAACTTATGGCATCAAGTCTTGCTGCAAGAGATTATAAGATACCCTTTTTTGGTCTGTATGGTGCATGCTCGACGCTTACAGAATCTATGAGCCTTGCTTCGATGGCTGTTGATGGTGGATTTGCAGATTATGTTATAGCTTCGACCTCAAGCCATTTTTGTTCTGCAGAAAGGCAATTTAGATTTCCATTAGAACACGGAAACCAAAGGCCACCAACTTCTCAATGGACAGTAACAGGAGCGGGGGCTGCTGTTATATCAAGTAAAGGCAATGGGCCTTACATTACCCACGTTACAACTGGAAGAGTTGTTGATTTTGGAATTAAGGATGCAAACAATATGGGAGCGGCTATGGCGCCTGCAGCAGCTGACACAATTTTAACACATTTTAAGGATACAGGTAGATCAAATAAAGATTATGATTTAATTATAACTGGGGATTTAGGTAAAGTAGGGATGGAACTTACTTTAGAAATAGTTAAAAAACAAGGATTTGATATGAGTACAAACTATTCAGACTGCGGTATAAAGGTATTTGATTTAACACAACAGGACGTTCATTCGGGAGGAAGTGGATGCGGTTGTTCTGCTATTGTCTTCTGTGGATATCTCTATAGGCAAATTATGGAAGGAAATCTAAATAGAATTCTATTAATATCAACAGGAGCACTTTTGAGTCCAACCAGCACAATGCAGGGTGAATCAATTCCTGGTATTGCACATGCAGTTGCAATAGAAAGGGGAGTTTAAAATGGATTATTTAAGAGCATTTGTAGTTGGAGGAACAATATGTTTAATAGGACAGATATTGATGGATAAAACAAGTTTAACTCCAGCAAGAATACTTGTAAGCTTTGTTACAGCTGGAGTAATACTTGGTGCTATAGGTATTTATGAACCTATAGTTGAATACGGAAAGGCAGGAGCTACTGTTCCATTACCTGGATTTGGGTATTCCCTTGCAAAGGGGACTATAAAGGAAGTCGAAAAATATGGCTTGATAGGTGCCTTTACAGGGGGAATAAAGGCAACTTCTGCAGGTATTGCAGCAGCTATATTTTTTGGATATATTATGGCAATAATATTTAATCCAAAGGCAAAAAGTTAGGGGTGATACATTGAAAAAGAAGGTTATTATTGTAACGGATGGAGATTTGGCTGCACAGAGGGCAGTTGAGGCTGCTGCGAAAAATATTGGTGGGAGATGTATATCAAGATCAGCAGGTAATCCAACACCAATATCAGGTAAAGAGATAGTAGAGCATATAAAACAGGCTAGGTATGACCCTGTAGTAGTTATGGTCGATGATAGAGGAGATACCCACAAGGGTGATGGAGAAGAGGCAATGGAATATATATTAAACTGCGGAGAAGTAGATGTATTGGGTGTCATTGCTGTTGCTTCTAATACAAATGGTGTGAGAGGTATAAAGGTTGATTATTCTATAGATAGAAATGGCAATATAGTTAAAAAGGGTGTAGATAAAAGTGGCCTTGCTAAGGATGATAAAATAGTTAAGGGTGATACAGTAGATGTTTTAAACGATAAGAGAGCTCCTATAATAATTGGTGTTGGAGATATAGGCAAAATGGATGGATTTGATAATGTTGAAATAGGTGCCCCTATAATAACAAAGGCTATGGAAGAGATTATAAGAAGAAGTGATAAAGCCGATTTGAAAGAAGAAGTATAAATAAGGAAATTTTAAATATATTTTTAGCAAATATACTTGTTATATGCAATTTAAAAAGCTGAAGAAACCTTTCAAGTCTCTTCAGCTTTTCTGCTATTAGCATTATCTTGTAGGTGGAATATTATTACTGTTTTCTTGATTATTTTCATTATTTTGTTCATTACCTTCTGTTTGATCTTGTTCTGTATTTCCATCATTAGTAGTTTCGTTATTATTAATTTCTTCATTTGTAATTTCTTCATCTGTTACACCATTATTTTCGGTGTTTTGCTCATCATTAGGAACAGGATTAGGTAATAAGTGTATATCACAATATTCAGTAGGTTCAGTTCCACTTAAATAGTATTCTACATATTTGTAAGGACAAGTTTCTGTAGCAAGTTTTCCACTCTCTGCACAAATAGTTGCTTCAACAACACCATCTGGTTTGCTAAATTGTCTTATAGGAAGTCCCCTATGTGCCTCAAGCATAATGGCCTTCCAAATTGGAGTTACATTTAAACTTGATACCTTTATATAGCTAACCTCAGGTTCTCTTGTTGAACCAACCCAAACAGCACAGGTGTAGTAGGGCGTAAATCCTACAAACCAGCCATCTAAGTTATTTTCAGTTGTTCCAGTTTTTCCACCTGTAGGCATTGCACCAAGATCGGCACTCTTAGCAAGACCATTTTTAACAACACTTTGTAGTAGCTGATTCATTATAAAAGCTGTATCTCCAGAGATAGCTCTCCTTTGGGTTGTACTTTTTTCTAAAACAATGCTACCATTTCTGTCCTCAACCTTTGTGTAAAGAATTGGAGATGATATTATCCCATTATTTGCAAAGGCAGTATAGGCAGCTGCCATTTCAATAGGCCTTGCACCTAAGGTTAACTGACCTAATCCAAGTGCAGCATAAGCTTTATCAGCCTTAACAATTGTCGATAGACCAAATTTTTTAGTTGCATAATTATAGCTTGTATCTAATCCAAGTCTATATAATATTTTAGTAGCAATAGTATTTTTAGATTGTTCAAGTGCATATCTTACAGTTACAGGTCCAACACATCTTTTATCGTAATTATTTGGAAACCAATTTTTGTTTATCTTATTATAAATTTCAATTGCTTCTGCGTCATCTCTTGAATCATTTATTATTGTTGAAGGTGTAACTACCTTATTTTCAATAGCTGGTGTATAAACTGTCAATGGTTTTATAGAAGAACCTGGAGGCATTTTTGCGTTTTCCCCAGCTGCATAGTTAAAGGAACCAGCACTAAGTCCACGACCACCAATTATTGCTCTAACTTCTCCATTTAAGTCCATTACAACAGCTGCAGCCTGAGGATTTGGTTTTGCATTTTCATTTTGTTTAAGTTTTTCTTTATTTATTTTAACAGGTATGCCTTTATAAAACTTATTATTATCAATTATTTCTTGAGCCTTTTCTTGTAGTTTAGTATCTATTGTAAGATAAACTTTATAACCACCATCTTTTAGTTTTTGTTTTGCATCCTTTTCGTCCATATCATATTTTTTAGCAAAGTCTTCAGCAATCTCATCTAATGCAGCCTCTATAAACCAATGATATTTTGAATAGTTACCAGTTAATTTAGTTTTTTCTTTATTTAAACTTGCTACAATATCTTCATTCAATGCATTTTGGTATTCCGCTTCAGATATATATCCATTTTCAAACATCTTTTTTAGAACAATTCTTTGACGGCTTAAATAGTTATCAGGGTTTTCTTTATTTTTTTTGCTATATGGATTATAGATACCTGGATTTTGTGTTATTGCTGCAATAAAAGCAGCTTCTGCTATAGTAACATCTTCTACGTTTTTATCAAAGTAGTATCTGGAGGCTTCTTGTACACCATATATATTAGGTCCAAGATATATAGTATTTAAATATGCCTCTAATATTTGATCTTTACTTAGTTTTCTTTCAATTTGAATTGCAAGATACATTTCCTGTATTTTTCTTACGTAGCTTTTCTTTTGAGTAAGGGCGTAATTCCTAACAAGCTGCTGAGTTATTGTTGAGCCGCCCTGTGATTTTGATCCCGATTTTATATTAGCTAAAATTGCACCAAAAACTCTCTTTATGTCTACTCCATGGTGCTTATAAAAACGTTCATCTTCTATAGAAATGTATGCATATTGCATATGTTTTGGTATTTGTTTAATTGTGACTATTTTTCTATTTTCTCCACTGTGCAAATTAGCAATTGGATTTCCATCTTTATCATAAAATTCTATAGATTGTTTTAAATTATCAAGTATATTAACATCAATTTCTGGCACTTCGCTAACTATCTTTATTACTGCACCAATTGCAGCTGCACTTAGCATTAGAGTTAAAATAACGAAAATCAATAATATATTTTTTAGTATATTACCCTTTTTACGTTTCTTTTTAGCCATAGTAAACCTCCTTTTGAGTCAACTTATTTACATTATAACATTATACTATATTTAATTCTACAATATAAACTTATTGGTAAATTTTAAAATGTAAAAGAATTATTAATAATATTTTAAGTACCTTTATTTAATGGATATATAGCATTATAATCTAATAAGTGACAAGAATAATAACTATGTTATTTGTTAAACCTAATTTTAGAATGGTATCGAATTAAAGCAAATTTATTGGAGGAGTTGACATGAAGGAATTTATTTTTAATGCAACATTTGTGTTTCAAATAATAGTTTTTATTATATCTTCCTATTATATGATTATTTCCTTTTTCGGATTAAGATTAAAAAAGGAAGATAATAATGATGTAGAACCACAAAAGTCCTTTGCGTTGATTGTTGCAGCCCATAATGAGGAGATGGTTATTGCACAAATAGTTGAGAGCTTAAAAAACCTTGATTACCCAAAGGAGCTGTATGACATATTTGTTATAGCCGATAATTGTACAGATAATACAGCAAAAATAGCAAGGGAACACGGGGCTCAAGTGTTTGAGAGGTTTGATTCTAACAAACGTGGCAAGGGATATGCACTTGAGTGGATGTTTAATAATATATTTGAAATGGATAAAAAATATGATGCTGTAGTTGTCTTTGATGCTGACAATTTAGCTTCAAGGAATTTCCTAAAGGAAATGAACAAAAAGTTAGTTGCAGGATATAAGGTTGTTCAAGGATATATTGATAGTAAAAACCCAAATGACTCTTGGATTACACATTCATATTCAATAGCTTTCTGGAGTGCAAATAGACTTTTCCAAGCAGCAAGGTGGAAATTAGGGCTTTCTAACCAAATAGGAGGAACAGGTTTCTGTGTTGATACAGAACTACTTAAGAGGTTTGGTTGGGGAGCAACTTGCTTAACAGAGGACTTGGAATTTACTTGTAAATTAGTTTTAAATGGATATAAAGTTGGTTGGGCACATACTGCTGTAATTTATGATGAAAAGCCACTAACTTTAAAACAATCTTGGAATCAGAGAAAAAGATGGATGCAGGGATTTGCAGATGTTGCAACAAGATATTTTACTAAACTTATGAAAAAGGCAATTAAAGACAGAGATTTTGTAGCCTTTGACTGTGCACTATATACAGTTCAACCTTTTATAATTCTTTTATTAGGTATGTCATTAATATTAACTTATTTACAAACACATTCAGAAAAGGGATTAAATATATTTATAATACAGTACTTATTTACACCAATAGTATGGAAACTGTTTAGTGTATTTCAGTTTATGTTTACTCCAATAGTAATGGCATTAGAAAGAAAACTATCCAAGAAGATGTTAGCATTTTTAGGGCTTTATTCATTAAATGTATTTTTAATGGATAGGGTAATTACAAGAGGAGATAGTATAATAAAAATTTCATTATTAAATTTAGCCTATATAGGAATAGTGTCAGTTGCTATATTAAGTGTTGAAGGTATAAAGGGATTTAAAGTATATATATGGTACGTATTATATGGTATATACACAATAACATGGATACCAATAACAGTACAAGGAATTATAGATAAGAATAAAAAAGAATGGAGCCATACTAAGCATACAAGACAAATCAGTATTAGTGAAATAGAAGGAATCGATGGTTCAACAGCCGCATAAGAAGTTGCGAAAGCAACTTCTTTTTTTTATAGAAAACACATAAATTTTAATAGTAATAAATTTAGGAGGAAATAATGAAATTTTTTAAAAAGGCCTTTGTAATATTTGTCATAATATTTATTTTCTTTATTATAAACATTTATCTTTTGGATAGAACCCTTAAACCAATAATTTTGGCCTATTGTGATGCAGAAGCAAGGGGAATTGCATTAGAAACAATAAATGAAACTATACGAACAGAGTTTAAAAATAAAATATCCTATGATGACATTATAACAGTAAAAACAGATAAAGATGGGAATATAGTTATGATACAAGCAAACTCAGTTGAACTTAATAGAATTGGTTCTGAAATTTCACTTTCTGTACAGGATAGAATAAGAAATATTGAGGGAAGAAAAGGTTCTATACCTATTGGTGTTGTTCTTAAAAATGATATACTTGCAAACTATGGGCCTAAAATTCCATTTAAAATGAAACCGGTAGGCTCTGTTAATACAAATTATAGGTCTGAGTTTCAATCAGCAGGTATAAACCAGACACGTCACATTATATATCTTGACATAAAGGCAAGCGTCCAGGTTATAGTTCCATTTGCAAGAAATAATGTTTCAGTTACAACCAGTGTTCCAATATCAGAAAGTATAATAGTAGGAAAAGTCCCAGAAACCTATGCAAATTTGGACTTTATGAAGGATATAACAAAATAAGTCTGCAAAATTGCAGACTTATTTATTTTCCCAATTGAATATATATGGCTTATTTCTATAGTAATCTCCATAGTTTAATCCATAACCAACTACAAAAACATCAGGAATTGTAAAGCACTTATAATCAGGAGTTAGTTCAACTTTTCTTCTTTCTGGTTTATCAAGAAGAACACAGGATTTAATGCTGGCAGGATTATATTTCTTTAGATATTCCATAACAAACTTCATTGTTATACCAGTATCTACAATATCATCAACAACAAGAACGTCAAAACCTTCGATGTTATCAGCAATTTCGTGAACTACTTTTACATTACCTGATGATTCTTCGCTATGTCCATAGCTTGATGTGGTCATAAATCCAATTTTTACAGGAACAGATATGTGTCTTACTAAGTCAGCTGCAAATATAAAACTTCCTCTTAATAGTGAAAGAACATATAGTTTTTTATCTTTATAATCATTTGAAATAATAGCACCAAGTTCAGCAACCTTTGATTGTATTTCATCAGCAGTTATTAATATGTTTTCCTTTTTATTTTCCATCACTGTCCCTCCATTAAATTTGTATATTAAAAATAATATAAAATATTGTCTAAAAAAAGTCAAGAATTCAAGAGTGAATTTTAATTAAAAGTTGAAGGTTGTTTCATAAACATATATTTTAAGCAAAAGGAACATATATTAGTACACCTTGAGAGTAAAAAAGGTTGATGATATAATTAATACTTAGTATATACTAAAAGGGGATGATTATATGATATATGGCAATATAGAAGGAATTAAGAAGCAGTATATAAATAGGTTAGAAGAGTTGTATGAATTAAACTGTGAAAAAGACATATTAATTTCAGAAGATATTTTAGGAATAATTTCTGAAATTTCACAATCAATAAATCGAGAAGTAGCAGTATACATAAATAGAAGGGGTAAAATAGTTAATGTGTTGGTTGGTGATAACATTACTGCACCACTTGAGTTTATGAGTGAAAAAAGAAGTGAAAGAGGATTAAATGGAATTCGTTGCATTCATACACATCTATCAAATGATTCAAGACTGTCTGTACCAGATATTACTGCCTTAATTGAAATGAAGTTTGATACAATGGTGGCAGTAGCAGTTGTAGATGCAAGACCTGTAAGTTTTTCATTTGGCTATTTAAAGGTAGAAGAAGGATTGCTTAAAAATGAAGCTTATGTTGAGGGACCGTATAGTATTGTGGAGCTTGAAAATGTGCAATTTTCAGATATTGTAGGAGAGATAGAAAAGCAAATTGAATATACTGCCCATGAAATTCAAAGGGGTGATAAAGAGAGAGTAATTTTAGTAGGTTGCAGGTCGGAGGATGGCTATTCTATTGAGGAATCATTGGATGAACTACAGGAACTTGCAGAGACTGCAGGTGCTATTGTTGTACATAAGGTTATACAAAATAAAGCCAAAATTGATCCTGCATATTATATAGGTTCAGGAAAGGCAAAGGAAATTGCACTATTAAGACAAAGTCTAATGGCAGATACTATTATATTTGATGATGAGTTAAATGGTGTACAAACAAGAAATCTTGAAGAGGTAATTGGTTGTAAGGTTATAGATAGAACAACATTAATACTTGATATATTTGCACAGCGTGCTAAATCAATGGAGGGAAAGCTTCAGGTTGAACTTGCACAGCTAAAATATAGACTGCCAAGGCTTATAGGACTAGGACACGTTCTATCAAGAACAGGAGGAGGAATTGGAACAAGGGGGCCGGGCGAGAAAAAGCTTGAGATAGATAAAAGACATATACGCGAGAGAATATATGATTTAGAAAATGAATTAGAAAGAGTTAAAAAAATAAGAAGTGTCCAAAGAGAAAGAAGAAAACAAAATGAGATTCCTGTAGTTGCCTTTGTTGGTTATACAAATGTTGGTAAATCAACATTGAGAAATAAACTTTGTGAGCTCTACGGTAAAGATAAGGAGAAAGTTCTTGAAGCAAATATGCTATTTGCAACACTTGACACAACTACAAGAATTATTACACTACCAAGCGGCAGAGATGTGCTTTTTTCAGATACCGCAGGATTTATTAGAAAGCTACCCCACGATTTAGTGGAAGCATTTAAATCTACACTTGAAGAGGTTATTGAAAGTGATTTGATTGTTCACGTAGTTGATGGTTCAAATGATAATGCAATAGTTCAAATAGAGACTGTGAATAGAGTTTTAAAGGAAATAGGAGCACAAAATAAAGAAATGATTTTAGCAATTAATAAGATAGACTTAGCTAAGGAAGAAAATTTATATGCAATTAAGGCAAGATATCAAAATTGTATTGAGATTTCAGCACTTAAGGAGATAAATTTAGATTTGTTTTTAAAGGAAGTAGAAGGGAGAATATTTTCTAAAATTATAAAGGAGACAATACTTGTAACATATAAGGATGCAAAAATAGTATCAGAACTTCATTCCTTAAATTGTGTTAAAAAGGAAGAATACAAGGAAGAGGGAATAGAGATTTTAGTTGAGGCTACAGAGGATATAATTAATAGATATAAAAAATATTTACAAATTAATTAGGAGCATATTGAAAAAATTTATAAATATTTTGTATAATAAATAATGTAAATTTAATGCCGAGTCGCCAAAGTGGTAAGGCACCTGACTCTGGATCAGGCATGTGTGGGTTCGAGTCCTACCTCGGCAGCCATAATGAATATTAGGTAGAGATTGTTAATTTTTAGTAAATCTCTACCTTTTTTATTTTTATTATGATAAAATTTGATTAGTTAATAAATTAAGAAAAGTTAGAATACGATTTTTTAAAACTTGGCTAAAAGTATACGAATAAAATAAAAATAAATTATAAGATGAATTGTAAGTAGTATATTAGTTATAAAAAGAGATAAATTAAGATTATATTCAAAGGGCAGATTAGGGTTTAAAATGTGTACATTTCTTATGGTTGTTATATTTTGATTGTCTAAAAGTGAGTTGCCTGTCATATATAGAGTTTTAGGAATTCCCAATAGATCACATACAGTAGGAGCAATATCTATTTGATTTATACTTTTTTTCAATTTTATATTGGTGTTTTTACTTATAAATACAAATGGAGTTAAAAATGTATTTTCTTCATATTTAGTATGGCCACCGAAGTTTTGGTGTCCGTGATCAGAGGTTATTATTATGTCATAGTTGTATTTGCTTAGTTCCATATAGAGTTTGTATATTTCTAAATCAATCTTGCTTGCGGTGTTTTTATATTGCATTGAACTTCCACCAAAAGAATGTCCTGCATTATCTACTGACATTGGATGAACTATTAAAAAATCTGGTTTAAAACTATTTACTATGGAAACAGCATCAATAAAGGTAGTTCCATCTCTAATAAAATATGTTTTTTTATAGTGGAAGCTAAATGGAAATAGTTCATCTATCCAAAAATAACCGCAAAGTGCAGTTTTGAGATTGTGTTTTATTGCTAAGTCAGATATTGATAACACTGGAGATGGAATATGTTGGTTGTTTGATGAAATACCGCTTATATCTGTTGGGGCACCAGTTAAGATTCTCATATACCCTGCTCTTGATATAGTTGGTTTATCAGATACCGAAATAGCAAATTTTGCATCGTTATTTTTTATTAAATTTTGAATAAAGGGCATATTATTTATTGCATCAAATCTTAATCCATCTACTATAATTAAACATACTTTTTTATTTGTAGGTATTGAATTTGTTGTTATATCATAAAAGGTAAATTTGAACAAAGATATTGTAGAGTTTAAAATTAATATATATAATAATAAAGTTAATTTTATATATTGAGGCATAAAATCATCTCCTGTTTGTTTAATATTAATTTTTGTAAAAGTAGTTATTTTATTTTATAGATTTAAAGGTTTATTTGTTTAAGTTATTAAGAAAAGGGAGGTATTATAATGAATGGTAAATTTATACCTGAAATTAAGGGATCTTTGAGAAGTCATTTAATTGAAGTTCCTCCAGTTATTAGAGAAGCAAGTGGTATGGTAATTTTTGGAAAAAGAATAAAATCATTGGTTTTTACAACCGATGTTGCAATAATAAGAAATACAAATGCAGATGCTGTAATTGCAGTTTATCCTTTTACACCACAACCTGTAATTACGCATGCGATAATGCAGTCAGCGGATGTGCCTGTATTTTGTGGTGTAGGTGGTGGAATAACAACAGGTAAACGAGTTGTCAATTTAGCTCTTGACGCTGAGTTTCAGGGAGCCATTGGAGTTGTTGTTAATGCACCGACTTCAAATGAAACAATAAGAGCAATGAGAGAAACAATTGATATACCAATTGTAGTAACAGTAGTGTCTGAAAGGGAGAATTTTAGGGAGAGACTTGAGGCAGGAGCAACTATATTTAATGTTTCAGGTGCACAAAATACTGCAAAGATAGTAAGAAAAATAAGAGAAGAGTTCCCAACAGTACCTATTATAGCAACTGGTGGACCAACTGAGGATACGATAAGAGAAACAATACTTGCAGGTGCAAATGCTATTTCATATACTCCGCCTACAACAGCTGAAATTTTTGGAAAGATAATGGATAGATATAGAGAAACATTTTAGAACACCAGTTGGTGTTCTTTTTGTTGTATAAAAAATAAAATAATGAATATATTTAATTAGAGGAAAGGAGGAGTAAAAATGAAAAGAAAAATTAGTTTATTGGTCCTTTTGCTAATGTTATGTACAATCACAATAGTAAGTGCACATAGGCCTATATTTGAAAAAAAGGATACAACCATTAATTCCCCTATAACTATTGACGACCATACAATCTCATATGCTATATATGCTTCACTTGATGATAAAAACGATGTGGATTTTTATGAGTTTGAGGCAAAGGAAGGAGAAAATTTTTATATAGAGATGCTTGTGCCAAAAATAAAAAAGAATGTAGGTTTTGAACCTAATTTCGCTATATTAAGCAAGCAATTTTCAGTGAAACACGAAGTACCCTTTACCGTTCCAAATGGATATGGAGTTATAAATGTAGTATATCCTAAGGGATATAACAATGAATTTTATGAAAAATTTACCCAGACGAACTATATAAAGGCACAATCCATAAGTGGAATTATAAATAAAAGCGGAAAGTATATAATAGCTGTTTATTCTACTACAAAGGGTGGGAAATACACATTAGCTATAGGCAAAAAAGAGAATTTTGGTATAAAGGACATTTTTACTTTTCCTTATATATATTTTAAAGTAAAATACTTTTTTAGCCCTGTATTTACTACATTAGGTTTAACTGCATTTGTAATTTTTATTATAGGATTAATTAGAATCAAAAGAAGTAGGAGATGGTAAAATGTTTATTTGCCCAGTTTGTAATGGAATTGTTGATTATGTTGCAATATGTCCGATTTGTAAAAAAACTATGAAGTTATTAGATAAAGTTGAATATTACTATGACGATTATGCGTTAAATCTTGAACAAAATACATTAGAGGATGCAAAGGACATATATTGCAACCACTATTGCTTTTGTGAGGAGTGCAATAAAACTGTTATAGTTAAAGTAGATAAAGTTAAAGAATAAATTGTTTATTTATAATTTTTTTGCTATAATTAAATAAAATTTTTTAATTTAAATTATTAAAGTCGGGGGTGGAGTGATGAACATAAGATTATATCAAGAAGCCTACTTAAGTGTGGAAAAAAAGTTGAAGTCAAATTCAAGCATATTATGTGTAATGATTTATGGAAGCTTGGTAAATGGTGATTTGTGGGAAAAATCTGATATAGACTTTTTTGTTATAACAAAGGAACAAAATAAAAATGAAGTAATACAAACAAGATATGCTAATATAAAGATAAACATACAATATGTATCAAAGGATATATTTTTAGACCAATACAACCACTATTTAAAGGGTGGAACATTCCACAAAGCTGTTTTTAGTGGAAAGATATTGTTTTGTTCAGATGATGAATTGATGAATGTTTTAAATGAAATAAAATTTTATACAGATAGAGAAAGAAATATAAGGAATATAGAGATACTTTCAAACCTTCTTAACTCAATTCACTATGTAAATAAATATTTAGTAACACATAAATATGAAACAGCTTATCAATGGTGTGTAGACCTTGTTAAATACTATGCAAGGCTTATAATGAGTATAAAGGGACATATGACAGATAAGGATATACTTACCTTTGCAGTAAATATGGATCTATCGGTTAAAGGAATGTTTAGTGAGTTGGCAGAAGGAGGTAACCTAAAGGAAAGAGTAGAAAATGTATTGAGGGTTGCTGAGAATTTTGTAGAAGATAATATAGAAATTTTGTGTACGCCTATTATTGAAGTATTAAAGACTACTCAAAGACCTTTATCAGTTCAGGAGATAAAAAATTTACCATTATTTAATCAAATAGATGGTGATTTAAGTAAAGTGTTAAATAAGTTGGTAGAAAAGGGAGCTATAATAGAAACAATTAGAAAATATACAACTTATGGAGAAGAATATTTGATAGATGAGATTGTATATACAGCATAGGTTGATGTATAATAACATTTGTACAAATGAATTGGGGGTAATATTATGAAAAAAATAAAAATATTTGCAGATAGTGCGTGTGACTTAGATTTAGATTATCTAAAGGAATTAGATGTTGAGATGATACCTATGACTGTAGCTTTTGGAGATGAAATATTTGAGGATAGAGTTACAATAACAACAAAGGAATTTTATGAAAAACTTAGGACAATAAAGGATTTACCTAAAACTTCTCAGATACCACCTGCAAGATTTGTGGAAAAATTTAAAGAATACTTAGATAAAGGTTTTAGTATTCTTTATATAGCCTTTTCTTCAAGGTTGAGTGGAACATATCAATCAGCTTGTATTGCAAAGGATATGCTTGAATCAGATGATATTACAGTGATTGATTCAAAGGGTGCTTCTGTTGGCTTGGGTTTAATCGTAAGAGAAGCTGCTCTATTGGTTAAACAAGGTAAAACATTAGATGAGATAGTAGATAGAGTAATTTATATGAGAGATAGGATGGAACATATTTTCGCAGTTGGAAATCTTGAAATGTTAAAAAGAGGAGGAAGAATTTCAACAGCTCAGGCGGCAATAGGTACTCTATTAAATGTAAAACCAATTTTACAGTTTAGTGATGGGTATATAATTCCTTATGATAAAGTAAGAGGAGAAAAGGGAATTATAAAAAAGATTATAGAAACTATGAAGGAAAGAGGATATGACCTTGAGAATCAAGTAATTGGTATGAACTATTCAAATAATCTTGAGTTTTGTTTACAACTTAGAGATGAAATACAAAAAGAATTTAATATAAAAGAATTTGTAATATACGAAATTGGTGCAGCCATTGGAAGCCACGTTGGGGAAGGAACAACATCAGTTTTCTTCTTAAGAAAGTAGAGGGATTATATGAAAAAACACTATCCTATTTCAGTAAATAAAAATGGTGTAGAACCTCTTTACATACAAGTTTTTGAGGAGTTAAAAAAATTAATAGAAATAGGTACGCTAAAGGAGAATGAAAAACTTCCTTCTATAAGGGAACTTTCAAAAAGTATAGGAGTTAATAACGTTACGGTTGTAAACGCCTATAAAATGCTTGAGCAGGAAGGTTTAGTATATTCTAAAGTTGGAAGTGGTACCTTTGTTAGAGGTAATGGAACAGTAAAACAAGAAATTGGAGTAAAAAGAGAATATAAAATAAATGAAGATATAAAAATCAATTTATCTAATTCAATGCCAAATCCAAATTACTTTCCTGTAGAAGAATTTAAAAATGTTATAAATGAAGTTTTAGATAGGGATGGAGGATTTGCATTTACGTATCAAGAACCAAAGGGTTATTTTCCTCTTAGAGAAAGCCTACGTGAATATTCAAGGGAGATTGGCATAGAAACCAATATAAACGATATAAATATTATATCGGGAGCACAGCAGGGAATAGATATTATTTCAAAGACACTTTTAAAGTTTGGAGATAATGTTGTCGTAGAATGCCCAACATATACAGGAGCAGTTGCAGTTTTCAGATCAAGAGGAGCTAATGTTATTGAAGTACCTATTGAAAGGGATGGAATTAATTTAGAGGTTTTAGAGGATGTTGTTAAAAAGAATAAAATAAAATTACTATATATAATGACAAACTTTCAAAACCCTACTGGATATACATATTCAGAGGATACAAAATTAAGCCTTATATATTTAGCAAACAAATATGGATTCTACATAATTGAAGATGATTATATGTCAGAATTAAGATTTTATGGTGAAAACACTCTTCCTATAAAGTCTATTGATAAAAATAATAGAGTTATTTATTTAAAGAGTTTTTCTAAGATTTTTATGCCGGGACTAAGATTAGGATATATTATTTCACCAAACAATATGAGTATGGATATTCAGAGTGTAAAATATTCAACAGATATTTCAACTTCTGGACTTATGCAGAGGGCCTTTGACTTATATTTAAGAAAAAGACTATGGCATAAACACATTAACTTTTTAGTAGAAAAATATAAGGATAAATATGATTTTGTTGTTGAATACATTAAAGAGAATGCCGACTTTATAGATTTTATAGAGCCTAAAGGTGGTATAAATATTTGGTGTAGAACAGATATGGATTCATCGATATATGCAAGTCTATTAAAAGATGAAGGAATAACAATTGCACCTGGAAGTGCCTTCTATTTAGATGAGATAAATACCAATTATTTTAGAATAAGCTTTGGCACCTGCAGTAAAGAAGAATTGAAATTTGCATTAGATAAAATGGGGGAAGTATATTTTAGAAGTAAAAAGGGTAATATTTTTAATTTTATATAATAAAAAGTGCCTTGAAACAAAAGTTCTTGGCACTTTTTATGTATAGAATTACTTATTTATTGCTTCGTTTAGATCCTTCACCATAGCTTCAACATCGATACCGTGAGCAAGAGCACCTTGTTCAAGTGTTTCGAATCTTGCAGCCATACAGCCTAAGCAATGCATTCCATACTTAAAGAATACATCTGCTGTTTCAGGATATTTGTTAACTATTTCAATTATTCCCATATCCTTAGTTATCATTATTTGCACCTCCAACATTGATAAATTTCTTTAAATATATTATCATATTAAATTGATAATTACAAATATGTTTATATTAAAATAGGTGATGATATGAAGAATTTATCTTGGGAAAATATTGATTTATTAAGTGATGCTGATATTAGCTACCTTCTTTATAAAGAAGGAAAAGATATTAGTACTATATCAAAAATAAGAGGTATTGAAAAAAATATAGTTGAAAGACAAATAATTGAATGTAGAATAAAATATAGAACACAGGAGCTTGGGGAAAACCCTGAGAAAATTATAAACAATCTATACAAGTGTAATAGAAAAGAAAGAGTCCTTCTCTTAGAGGGATTAGATGAGAAAAAGAAAAAAGCTCTTGAGAATTATGCTATAGATAACCTTTTTTCTGTAAATAGAGATGAATGCCTTTTCCTTATATGGCTTCTTGGTGAGTTAAAATCTAAACGGGCAATACAGTCTATTATGGCATTTTTGAAGTGTACAGATGGAAATATAAAAAGAATATGCTGTTCATCATTAGGAAAAATAGAAGCAAAAGAAGCTGAAGATTCTTTAATTGCTGTTTTAAAGGACAAAAGACCTCAGGTTAAACAATATGCAATTAAGGCTCTTGGAAAAATAAAAAGCAAAAAGGCAGTTAAGTATTTACAGGATATATTAAACGATAGAAATGAGAAGGAATATATAATAAAAGCAGCAGAGATGGCTTTA
Source organism: Caloramator sp. (assembly GCF_020054765.1). Taxonomy (NCBI): domain Bacteria; kingdom Bacillati; phylum Bacillota; class Clostridia; order Eubacteriales; family Clostridiaceae; genus Caloramator; species Caloramator sp. The sequence goes on from NZ_JAIHAO010000008.1 coordinate 75,182, forward strand.
ATGGAGATAGAAGGGAGTAGATGTGATGTCTAAGGAATTATATACTATTAAAAAACAGGTGGAAGTAGAGATGGAGGAAAGACGCTCTATTTTTATTTGTAATATAAAAAGAGTATTAAACGAAGAAGAGGCAATGAACTTCATAAATGAAATTAAGTCAAAATATAAGGATGCTACACATAATGTATATGCCTACATAACAAATAATGGAATATCAATGCGATATTCAGATGATGGAGAACCACAAGGTACTGCTGGTCCACCAGTCCTTGAGGTTTTAAAAAGAGAAAACTTAAATAATGTTGCAGTTGTTGTAACAAGATATTTTGGTGGTATTCTATTAGGAGCAGGTGGTCTTGTTAGAGCCTATGGTGCATCCTGTAAACAGGGTGTAGATGCTGCAGGAAAAGTAAAGGAATCTAAAGCTGTAGTGTTTAATATTGTATGTGATTATGATAAATATGGTAAGGTTAGCAATTATCTAAGCAAAAGAAATATAATAATAAGAAATACAGAGTTTACAGAAGTAGTTACATTAGAAATAATGGCTTTCAATAATGAATTTCAGAAAATTCGACAAGATTTGATTGAAATGTTTAATGGTAATGATATAATTAAAGTAAAAGAGGAAGGTGTTACCTGCTTTGTTGATGAAGAAGGTAAAATTATGGAGGTGCCACAATGATAGAAGAATTTAAAAATATAAAAACTTGGGCAGTGATTGGAAGTGTTTCAAATAAAGAAAAATTTGCATACAAAATATATAATTTTTTAAAGAATAAGGGCTATAAGGTGTATCCAGTAGATCCATCTGGAAAGGAAGTGGATGGACAAAAAACATATGTCTCCCTTAAGGAGCTTCCAGAAAAAATAGAGGCAATAAATATGGTTATAAATCCTGTAAGAGGAGAAAGATATATAGATGAAGCTGAGGAAGTTGGAATTAAATATGTGTGGTTCCAACCAGGAGCTGAAAGTTTTGAGGTTATAAAAAAGGCTAAAAAATACGGAATGCAGGTTGTTTATGGTAGATGCGTTATGGTTGATTTTTAGTTTAAAGCCCTCAACTCTTGAAAATAGACAATTTTAGTGGTAAAATATATATTCGGATTTTAAGTTAAGGGGGCATAAAAAAATGGCTGGTCATTCAAAATGGGCTAATATAAAGCATAGAAAAGGTAAGCAAGACGCAATAAGAGCTAAAATTTTTACAAAGTTAGGTAAAGAAATTGCTGTTGCAGTAAAAGAAGGAGGAGCCAATCCTGAAGCCAATTCAAGACTAAGAGATGCCATAGCAAAGGCAAAGGCAAATAATATGCCAATGGATAATATAGAAAGAGCAATAAAGAAGGCATCAGGAGAATTAGGAAATGTAAATTATGAAGAAATAGTTTATGAAGGATATGGCCCAAACGGAGTTGCAGTTATTGTTCAGGCACTTACTGACAATAGAAATAGAACTGCAAGTGAAGTAAGACATACATTTGAAAAATTTGGTGGTAACCTTGGAACAACAGGTTGTGTATCCTTCTTATTTGAAAAGAAGGGTGTACTTATAGTTGAAAAGAAGGAAGGTCTGGACGAAGATGAATTAATGATGTTGGCACTTGATTCAGGTGCAGAAGATTTTTCATCTGAGGAAGACGTATATGAAATAATAACATCTCCAGAGGATTTTTCAACTGTAAGAGAAGCATTAGAAAACAACGGAATAGAATTTGCTTCTGCAGAAGTATCAATGGTACCAACAACATATGCAAGTATAAGTGGAGAAGCAGTTGAAAAGTTTGAAAAAATGCTTGATAGACTTGAGGAAAATGACGATGTTCAAAATGTATGGCATAATGCAGAATTCCCAGAAGGATGGGGAGAATAATTTTTAAATTAAATGAATAAAATAATAGTTTAGTGGTTATAATATCCCTCTAAGGAGGGATATTATGCTTTATAGAAAAGTTTACATATTCATAGCAATTATATTAATTTCAATAGCAAGCTTTTTTGCAGGTTATTTTACAATGCAAAGGTATATCGGAAAGCAAAATAATAAGGATAATGTAGTTGCAAAAACAGCGGTGAAACTGCCAGAGAATATAATTAACGAAAAAACAAGAATTATCAAAAGGGACATTTATACAAGGGTAGGGTATTTTGCAATCGAAGAAAACATTATTCCTAATGATGAATTACTTGGAGCAGACAAGGAATATGCAGAAAATTATTTTAGACGACAGGGTTATAATGTTGAGTACTTTACATCAGAAAAGGTTATTATTACAAAGAACATTGAAAATGCTTGGCCTCCCAAAGTTTTTATAGCCCTTGAAAATGAGGGAAAGGTTTATATTTATCAAACTGATGAATATGGAAATCTGCAGTTAAAGCAAACAACAGATATTAGTGTTGAAGGCTTGCCCCAACAGGAACAAGAGGACTTAAAAAGAGGAATTATAAAAAGGACATATGAGGAGATGGAGGATTTTATAAACGAAGATTTAGATTCATAGGATGCAAATACTTTGTATTCAGATTGTTGACGAATCCACTTGTTAGCTAAAGTGTGAAAAAGCCCCATGAAAGGGTTTCTATTGGCTCTTTCATGAGCTTTAGCAATTATTGCTTTTCGACTTTGAAAAAGTACGTAATTCGGCACAGGATGTGCCGAGCCGAGCGGCCATCAGGACGATGGCATCGCGAGGGTAGGACTTTTTCAAACAAAGAAAAGCTTAGAA
>NZ_JAIHAO010000031.1:0-21624 GCF_020054765.1 Caloramator sp.
TCGCGATGCCATCGTCCTGATGGCCGCTCGGCTCGGCACGTCCTGTGCCGAATTACGGACTTTTCCAAAGTCGAAAAGCTAAGAATTGCTAAAGCTCATAAAAGAGCCTTTTGAAATCCTTTAATGGGGCTTTTTCAAAATTCAGCTAACAAGTAGGTTTGTCAACAATCTAAGTATCTCATACCTTAAGATACTGGATTTTTCATTATAAAATTATTCATCAAATAAATTTAGATAATTTTCTACTTCTTTTTTTCTCTTTAATGTCTCTTCTTCATCCACAACCCAGTTATATACGCCTTTATATACAACATCCCCTTCTTTTACTTTATTGTCAAAATTCTTAATATCTACTTCAACTACATCTTCATCATCTAAAGCAATTACAACCATATTCCCCTCAATCCTGTCTACAACACCCTTCATAAAATCACTCCTTAGGCACTATATGACACTTTCTACATCTTGCCTCATATGCTTCAGTTGCACCAACTAAAATAATAGGGTCACTATACTTTGCTGGCTTTCCGTTAATTAGTCTTTGAGTTCTTGTTGCAGGATTTCCACAAACAACACATATAGCCTGAATTTTATCTACAAACTCTGCAATGGCAAGAAGCCTTGGAATAGGCCCAAAGGGTTCTCCTCTAAAGTCCATATCAAGGCCTGCACAAATTACCCTCTTGCCCTTGTCTGCAAGTTTTTTACATACATCTACTACCCTTTCATCAAAGAACTGAACTTCATCTATCGCAACTACATCAGTTGTATCCTTAACATAATTTAATATATCCTCTGGATTTTGAATACAAATTGCCTCTTCCTTTATACCTGTATGGGAAACAACACAAGTTTTACTATATCTGTTATCAATTATAGGCTTGAACACCAATACATTTTGCTTTGCTATCTTTGCTCTTTTAATTCTTCTTATAAGTTCTTCACTTTTTCCACTATACATAGGACCTACTATAACCTCGATATATCCGTGATCCTTTGGGCCGTACATAATATCCCTCCATCCTATTATATGAAAAAAGACCGGCACGCCGGTCAAATGAAATTATTCTTCAATCTTTAGGTTGTACTTCTTCATAAACTTATCCATTCTTCCACCTTGTTCAACAAGCATCTTTTGCTTTCCTGTGAAGAATGGGTGGCACTTTGAACAGATTTCTACCTTAAGTTCCTTCTTAACTGATCCAGTTGTGAAAGTATTACCACAAGCACACTTTACAACTGCATCGTGATTGTAATTTGGATGGATGTCTCTCATTTATTTCACCTCTTTCATATATTCTTAACATAATATATAAGCTTTATGTAGTACCTTCCGTCAACTTTTAAGATTATACCACATTTATTATAGTTTTTCAATATCTAAATTAATCCTTCAAAACCTTTGAGGCCATCTGTACAAATTCTTTATTTGTCTTTGTTCTTGCTATTGAATTTAACAGTTTTTCTGTTGCATCTTGAGTTGTTTCGTTTGCAAGGAGTCTTCTTATAGCCATAACAGCTGATTTTTCATCCTCATTTAATAGAAGATCCTCTCTTCTTGTACCTGATTTATATATATCTATTGCAGGGAATATTCTTCTTTCTTGAAGCTTTCTATCAAGATGTACTTCCATATTTCCAGTACCTTTAAACTCTTCAAAAATAACATCATCCATACGGCTTCCTGTTTCAACAAGGGCTGTTGCAAGTATTGTTAAACTTCCACCCTCTTCAATATTTCTTGCCGCTCCAAAAAACTTCTTAGGCTGAATCAACGCACCAGGATCGAGACCTCCTGATAATGTTCTTCCCGTTGGGTTTATTGTAAGGTTATATGCTCTTGCAAGACGAGTAATACTATCAAGAAGTATAACAACGTCCTTCTTTAGCTCAACAAGCCTCTTTGCTCTTTCAAGAACAAGTTCTGCTATTCTTGTATGATTTTCAGGCTCATTATCAAAGGTTGAATATACTACCTCACCCTTTATAGACCTTTGCATATCTGTTACTTCCTCTGGTCTTTCATCTATTAGAAGAACTATAAGCTCAACATCTGGGTGATTTGTTGTTATTGCATTTGCTATTTTCTTTAAAAGAACAGTTTTTCCTGCCTTTGGAGGTGCAACAATAAGCCCTCTTTGTCCTCTTCCTATTGGAGCTAAAATATCTATAAGTCTTGTTGCTAAATCTCCACTTGAAACCTCAAGACTTAGTCTTTTATTTGGATATATTGGAGTTAATGTTTCAAAACTTTTTCTTCCTATTACCTTTTCAGGATGCATTCCATTAATCTCTTGTAGATATATAAGTGCCTTATACTTTTCAGTCTCCTTTGGGAACCTTGCCTTACCCTTTATTAAATCACCCGTTTTCAAATTAAATCTTCTTATTTGTGACGGAGATACATATATATCCCTTGGACCCTGTTGGTAGTTATCCAGTCTTAAAAAGCCATACTGCTGATTTTCTATAAGCTCAAATACACCCTCGACCGTATCAGCATCCTGAAGAAGTTCCTGTATCTTTTCCCTCTTTTCTACATCTATATCGTGAAGCTTTATCTCCTCATCACGAAGCGGTTCACTTTTTTCTTCTTCAATTTCAGGTACTATAATCTCTTGTGGTTTTATCCTGCTCTTCTCCTCTTCTAACCTTAATATTTCCTCGATAAGTTCGCTTTTTCTGAACTTTGAAACAGATTTTATATCATAATCCTTTGCAATCTGCCTTAGCTCCTCCAGCGTCTTACTCTTCAATTCTTCAAAATTCATACTACACCTCCATATTTTTACATCACATAAGGACATTTAACTCTATAATGAAACTTTTTTATTAAATTCGGATAACTGGGGAAATAGACGAATAGAACAGACTATAAGACTCGACTATTATTATTTTAATACTCTCTATTAAAAATGTAAAGTAGAACTAATACTGTTAAACATAATTAACAAATTAAAATCCTACTAATTTAATAAATAAGAACAGAAGTTATATAATTCTGTTAATGAATGATGAATATCACTTTTCTAAAAAAAAACAAAATAATTACATAGTAAAAAGAAGCTATATAATAAAACCAATAGCAGTATTATTTAGGATGAAACAACCCTGTAAGCTTAGAAAACCTTTATCTATTTTGAGTATTAGCTACTACAAAGCCTCTACCTCTATATAAGTAGTTCACAATTGCATAATTAAACAAGGTGCCATATACTTGGCACCTTATATTCTATCTTATTAACTTAATCTATGAATTGCGTTTATAAATCTAACTGTTCCAGTTTTAGACCTCATAACTACAGATTGTGTCTTTACTTTGTCCTTACTCAAATACACAACACCCTTTAGAAGGTCGCCATCTGAAACACCTGTTGCAGCAAAATATACATCATCTGCCTTAACTATATCATCTATATACATTAACTTATTTAAATCCATTATTCCCATTTCAATACATCGTCTCTTTTCTTCTTCACACGTTATACATAGCCTTCCTTGAAAGTCTCCTCCCAAACACTTTAATGCAGCAGCAGCTATTACTCCCTCAGGTGCACCACCTGAACCAACCATAATATCTATTCCAGTATCCTCAAACCCTGTTGATATTGCAGCTGCAATATCACCATCTGTTATAAGTTTCATCCTTGCACCTACTTTTCTGACCTTTTCCATAAGACCATAATGCCTTTCTCTATCAAGCATTATTACAGTTACATCTTCAACCTTTTTATTTAAAGCTCTTGCTACATTTTTTATATTCTCCTCAAGTGGTGAATCTAAAGACACACACCCCTTTGCTCTTCTTCCTACAGCTATTTTTTCCATATACATATCAGGAGCGTGTAAAAGTCCTCCCTTTGGAGAAATTGCAACAACAGATAGTGCATTTGGAAGTCCCTTTGCTACAAGATTAGTACCATCAAGCGGATCAACTGCAATATCAACCTCTATACTATCCTCATCTCTAATACCAAGCTCTTCACCAATATAGAGCATAGGAGCTTCATCCATTTCTCCTTCCCCTATTACAACTTTACCTCTTATTGGAATTAAATCAAACATCCTTCTCATAGCAGAAACTGCCGCATCATCTGCTGCATTTTTGTCTCCTCTTCCTAAAAGTTTTGAGGCACTAATGGCTGCTGCCTCTGTAACTCTAACATAAGATAAAGCCAAATCAATATCCATATTACTCCCCCATTCCAAATTGCTAATTATATTATATATACTTTATATACTCAAAGTCAATATATAATATAACATATTTTTTATATATGCTACTCAATAAAGTGCCACCCAGGTGAAATGTGACATTTTCTAATTATAACCTCCGTTTTTTTAAAATTATAACTATACATAAAAAAGGAGCCAATAGCGTTCTTTTAAAATTGTTGACAAACCCATTTGTTAGCTAAAATATGAAAAAGCCCCATGAAAGGACTTCAAAATGGCACATTTCATGAGCTTTAGCAATTATTGCTTTTTGACTTTGAAAAAGTCCATAATTCGGCACAGGACGTCCGAGCCGAGCGGCCATCAGGACGATGATATCAAGAAGGTAGGACTTTTTCAAACAAAGAAAAGCTTAGAATTGCTTAAGCCGTAGAACCGATGCTTAAGAAATCCTTCATAGGGATAATCAATATATAACTTTTTCAGCAGCCTGAAAGGAGCCAATAGGCTCCTATTAAGATTTAATACCCTCTTTTAGTTAAATTGTGTATAGCATTTATGTACCTTATAGTTCCTGTCTTTGCCCTCATTACAATAGAACTTGTTTTTGCCCTATCCTTACCTAAAAATACAACTCCCTTAAGTATATCTCCATCAGATACTCCTGTTGCTGCAAAATATACATCATCTGACTTTACTATATCATCAAGCTGCATAACCCTACTTAAGTCAGTTATACCCATATTGAAACATCTCTGCTTTTCCTCATCATTGGTTGGGAAAAGTCTCCCTTGAAAATCTCCACCTATACACTTTACTGCAGCAGCTGTTATAACCCCCTCAGGTGCTCCACCTATTCCAACCATAATGTCTACACCACTCTCATCAAAACACGTTGCAACTGCCTCCTGTATATCTCCATCGTTAAATAATTTTAATCTTGCATTTACCTTTCTTACCTCATCCATTAAATGTTTATGTCTTGGTCTGTCCTGTATTACAACAGTTACATTTGATACATCTTTATTAAGAGCCTTTGCTACGTTTATTATATTTTCACTCAAAGGAGCATCCAGCGATACTACTCCTCTTGCCTTTGGTCCCACAACAAGCTTTTCCATATACATATCAGGTGCATGCAGAAGTGAGCCCTTCTCTGCAATTGCAACAACAGCAAGTGCATTTGGCATTCCCTTTGCCACAAAGCTTGTACCATCTAAAGGATCAACAGCAATATCCACCTCATAGTCACCGCTTCCAAGTACCTCTCCTATATATAGCATTGGTGCCTCATCCATTTCACCCTCACCAATAACAACCGTTCCCTTAATTGGAAGACTATCAAACATAGCCCTCATACCTTCTACAGCAGCCTCATCAGCAGCATTTTTATCTCCACGTCCCATATATTTTGAAGCATTAATTGCGGCAGCCTCCGTAACCCTAACAAGCCCAAGTGCTAAATCCATATTCATAAAAATTCCTCCTATTGTGCTATACTATTTATCCATTAATCAACATTTATTATTATACTCTTTACGTTAATTGTTTGTCAAATATATTTATGTTAAAATATATTTATATAATGTGATATACTATTTGGTGCCACTTAGATGAAATGTGAAATTATCTAACTTTCATTGGTCTTATTGTTTTACAATTCTTTAGGGAATATTCTATACAACCCAACCTGTCTTTCTATAATCACTCCCAAACAAGATAGGTACAATTTTAAAGAAAATGGAGGTTATAATTAGAAAATGTCACATTTCACCTGGGTGGCACTTTATAACCAAAAATAAAGGGCCTAACTAAAAATGAATCTTTTAGTTAGGCCTTCTTATAAACAATATGAATTATTTTTTAGGAACAGTTTCCCAATCCTTTAGGAATTTTTCTATTCCTATATCAGTCATAGGGTGTTTTGCCATTTGAACAAGCACCTTATATGGTACTGTTGCAATATGGGCACCTGCAAGTGCTGCTTCAACAACGTGCATTGGGTGTCTTATGCTTGCAGCTATTATCTCTGTTTCTATTCCATAGTTATCAAATATTCTCACTATCTCCTCAATTAATGTCATTCCATTATGCCCTATATCATCTAATCTTCCCACAAATGGGCTAACATAGGTAGCACCAGCCTTTGCTGCAAGTAGAGCCTGTGCTGATGAGAAAATCAATGTAACATTTGTTTTAATTCCTTCCTTTGAAAGAACCTTAACAGCCTTTAATCCCTCAAGTGTCATAGGTATCTTAATTACTATGTTCTTATGTATTTTAGCAAGTTCCCTTGCCTCCCTAATCATACCCTCAGCCTCAAGGCTTATTACCTCTGCACTGATTGGGCCATCAACTATTTCAGTAATTTCCTTTACAACTTCAACAAAGTCTCTTCCTTCCTTTGCAATAAGAGAAGGATTTGTAGTAACTCCACAGATTATCCCAAGTCTTTCTGCCTCTCTAATTTCATCAACATTGGCAGTGTCGATAAATAGTTTCATATAATCACTCCCCATTGTAATATTTTATTTTATAACCCATCTCTTTGTTTTATCTATAACTCCAAGATGAGTTAATAATTCAAGCATATCATCCATATACCTATTAACCATATCATCTACAAGATATTCTTTCCCCAAAAAGGCAATTTCCATACCACAAACAGGGCAAGCTAAAATATTAACTGATTTATCTATTAAATCCTTTATTTTATATTTATATCTATGTGTTTCCCCACAAGCTATACACGGTATATCTATGTCAACTTCTCCCTTAGTAGCACTAACTTTAAATACAATATTTCCACAGGAACATCTCCTACTTGTTGGCCTTTTTGCCTCGAATAAATTTATGTGAAAACTTGTGTACCTTCCGCACTCACTGCACTTTACAGCAGCCTTAATGGAAGAATCCATAATCATTTTTTTTCACCTCCATAATCATATATTCTTCACTTAAATTCAAATTCCTTCTTTGTCGAAAAAAATATTTTTTGTCTATGTCTATAAAAAAGGATTTGATTGTTGTTTGAAGAATATAAATATTATGAAAATATTTTTTAAGGGGGTAACGATATGCCAATTGGAGAAAAGGTTGTAATTAGGGTAAGAATGTCCAGTCACGATGCACACTATGCTGGAAATTTGGTAGATGGTGCAAAAATGTTACAATTGTTTGGAGATGTTGCAACAGAGCTTCTAATTAGACACGATGGTGATGAAGGACTTTTTAGAGCCTATGATAGTGTTGAATTTTTAGCACCTGTATATGCTGGGGATTATATTGAGGCTATTGGTGAAATAATTGAAGTTGGCAATACATCAAGGAAAATGAAGTTTGAAGCAAGAAAGGTTATAACTTCTGCAAACATTCCTAACAACGATTCTGCCTGTGATGTTCTTGATAATCCTATTGTCGTATGCAGAGCGTCAGGAACCTGTGTTGTTCCAAAGGACAAACAAAGATTTAATAGGGGGTAATTGGTATGGAAAAGCTTATTATAACTTGTGCACTAACTGGTGCAGAAGTTACAAAGGAACAAAATCCTGCTGTACCATATACTGCTGAAGAAATGGCACAATCAGCCTATGAGGCATATATGGCAGGTGCATCAATACTGCATATACACGTTAGGGAGGATGACGGAACACCAACACAAAATAAAGAAAGATTTAGAGTAATACTTGATGCAATAAGGCAAAGATGCCCTGATGCAATATTACAAGTAACAACAGGTGGTGCTGTTGGTATGAGTGATGAGGAACGTCTTGCACCTGTGGAATTAAGACCTGAGATGGCAACACTTGATGCTGGTACAATAAACTTTGGTGATGAAGTTTTTGTTAATAGTTTCCCATCCCTCATAAACTTTGCAAAAAAGATGAAGGAATTTAATGTTAAACCTGAAATAGAGGTATTTGATAGGGGAATGATTGAAAACGCAAAAAGGCTTGTTAAAATGGGATTTTTAGATACACCACTTCATTTTGACTTTGTTTTAGGAGTTCCATCAGGTATGCCTGCTGATATAGACAGCCTTACATATATGGTAAGGTCAATACCAGAAGGTTCAACCTGGACAGTTGCAGGCATAGGAAGGCATCAACTTCCTATGGCTATTTTTGCTATACTGCTTGGTGGACACGTTAGAGTTGGACTTGAGGATAATATATACTATAATAAAGGTGAGCTTGCAAAATCAAATGCACAGCTTGTGGAAAGGGTTGTAAGAATAGCAAAGGAACTTGGAAGAGAAGTTGCAACTCCTAATGAAGCAAGAAGGATTTTAAATATAAAGTAATTAAATAAAGATTATTTTAAAACTACTATATATTTTTTATAAAGCCCCTTAAATGGATTTTATTAATTTAAACTGTGTCTATTAAGGGGCTTTATAAGCACTATTAATATTGTTTAAACCTATCCCTTTAATACAACCTCTACTTAATTTGAATTTAAAGGTGGGATATTATGCTTTTTATTGTAAACCCTAAGGCAGGTAATGGACGTGCTATTAAGGCTGTTGACAACATAAAAAATATATGTGAAAGAAATGGTATACACTATTCAATCGAGTTTACAAATTATCCTGAAAACGCTGTAGAAATTGCCAACAAAAACATATCAAAATTCGAAAGAATTATTGCTGTTGGAGGCGATGGTACTTTAAATGAAGTATTAAATGGAATTATAGATAGTAATGTTGCCCTTGGGGTATTACCCTGTGGTACAGGAAACGACTTTGCAAGAACAATATATAAAACAATGGATATTGATAAAATCTTAGAAGTATTAATCAAATCAGATTATAAAAAATGCGATGTAGGAAAATGCTTTAATAAATATTTTATAAATATAGCAAGCGTTGGATTAGATGCTGAAATAGCCCACAAAGTTCAAAGAGGTAAAAAAATATTTAGTGGTAAGACAAGCTATCTTTATCATCTTATAAATACGTTAATACAGTACAAAAATAAGCAATTGAAAATACAAATTGATAACACTAATATAGAATCTGAAACTGTCTTAACTACAATTTCAAATGGAAAATACTATGGTGGTGGGATAATGCCAACACCTGATTCCAATATATTTGATGGCAAATTTGATATTTGCCATATACGAAAAATAAACAAGATTAAAATACCTTTCCTTTTAAATAAATATATAAAAGGAAATCATAAAGATTTTAGTGAAGTTAATTTCTATAAAGGTAAAAGGGTAAAAATAGAGTCTGACGACTTATTTGCTGTAAATTTAGATGGCGAGACCTTCCTTGCTAACGAAGTAAAATTTGAATTAAAGAGTAAATATATTAATTTAATTTATCCTAAAAAAACACATTAAATCAGAACTTTATGAAATTGCATTTTGCTTATTTAGCTTATTTATACAATACATCTATTTATACGAAATGTTAGAATATAATTGAAAGGAGCTGTCATCTGACAGCTCCTTCTTACTTATTTAATGCAGCCTTTACAAAGTCTCTAAACAGTGGGTGAGGTCTGTTTGGTCTTGATTTGAATTCTGGGTGGAACTGTGCACCAACAAACCACTTGTGGTTTGGTATTTCAACTATTTCAACAAGCTTATCATCTGGGCTTGTTCCAGCAAGTACCATTCCCATTTTTGTTATTTGGCTCCTGTATTCGTTATTAAATTCATATCTATGTCTGTGTCTTTCATATATTATCTCATCCTTATAGGCTTCATAGGAGAAGGTTCCTTCCTTTAACTTACAAGGATAAAGTCCAAGTCTCATTGTTCCGCCCTTTTCATCAATATCCTTTTGTTCATCCATAAGGTCAATTACAGGATATTTTGTGTTTGGATCTATTTCTGAACTGTTTGCACCAGATAGACCTACTACATTTCTTGCAAATTCAATTACTGCACATTGCATTCCAAGGCATATTCCAAGGAAGGGAACATTATTTTCACGTGCATATTTTATTGCAAGTATCTTGCCTTCAATACCTCTATCTCCAAATCCACCTGGAACTAATATTCCATCTGCATCCTTTAATATATCTACATAGTTATTTTCATCTACATCACAGGCATTTATCCAATCTATTTCAACATCCGCATCGTTGTAAATACCTGCGTGCTTTAGAGCCTCAACAACAGACATATAGGCATCGTGAAGCTCTACATATTTTCCAACAAGGGCTATCTTTACCCTGTGCTTTAAATTCTTTAATCTCTCAACAATTACCTTCCACTCTGTAAGGTCTATTTCCTTTGCATCTATGTTTAGTTTCTTTACAACAAGAGAGTCTAATCCCTCTTCGTGAAGCATAAGAGGAACTTCATAAAGCGTTGGAGCATCAAGGTTTTGTATTACTGATTCTCCATCTATGTTGCAGAAAAGTCCAATCTTGTCCTTCATTTCACGAGATAGTGGTTTTTCTGAACGGCATACAATTATATCAGGCTGAATACCTATGCTTCTTAGTTCCTTTACTGAGTGTTGTGTTGGTTTTGTTTTAAGTTCTCCTGCCTTACCAAGGTATGGAACTAAAGTAACGTGTATAAAAAGAACATTTTCACGTCCAACTTCATACTTGATTTGTCTTATTGCCTCAAGGAAAGGTAAGCTTTCTATATCTCCAACTGTTCCACCTATTTCAGTTATAACAACATCTACATCATTTTCCTTTGCAACCTTGTAAACCTTTGACTTTATTTCGTTTGTAATATGTGGGATAACTTGAACTGTTCCACCAAGATATTCACCTTTACGCTCTTTTTGGATAACTGACCAGTAGATTTTGCCTGTTGTGACATTGCTGTTTTTAGACAAGTTCTCATCGATAAATCTTTCATAGTGACCAAGATCAAGATCTGTTTCTGCACCATCGTCTGTAACGAAAACTTCACCGTGCTGATATGGGCTCATTGTTCCTGGGTCGATGTTTATATAAGGGTCAAACTTTTGTATGGACACCTTTAGCCCGCGGGACTTAAGTAGTCTTCCGAGGGATGCTGCGGTTATTCCTTTTCCAAGAGATGACGCTACACCACCTGTAATAAATATGTATTTGGTTGCCATAATAAGCCTCCTTTATATTCATTTCATTTAACTTTTATATTTTACTTTATGTTTTAGATTTGTGCAAGAGGGAATATAAAAGAGAAGCAAATTTGCCTCGAGATTGTTGACAAACCTACTTGTTAGCTAAATTTTGAAAAAGCCCCATGAATGGATTTCAATGGGCTCTTTCGTGAGCTTTTGCAATTCTTAGCTTTTCGACTTTGGAAAAGTCCGTAATTCGGCACAGGACGTGCCAAGCCGAGCGGCCATCAGGACGATGGCATCGCGAGGGTAGGACTTTTTCAAACAAAGAAAATCTTAGAATTGATTAGCGAAATGAACGAATGCCCAAGAAATCCTTCATGGGGCTAATCAATATATAACTTTTTCAATAGCCTGGAGGCAAATTTGCCTCCTATTCATAGTGAAGTACATATATATGTCTTTCCTTTAGCATATCATCCGTTATCTCTATAAAGGGTTTATCAAGCTTTGTATAAGGATAATATTCTAAAAACTTATCAACTGAGTTTAGTTCAAATTTTAATGGTTTTGTCTTGTAGTGCATAGGTATTATTACCTTTGCATTTAGGCTCTCGCACACATCGCGTGCCGCCTCTGCATCGATTGTATATATTCCTCCAACAGGAATTAAAAGAACATCTACATCTCCTATCATTTCTATCTGTGCCTTTGTTAGCCTATGTCCTAAATCTCCAAGGTGGCAGACCTTTTTACCATCCACATCAAAGACATAAACTATATTATCTCCTCTTTTTGCACCCTGTTCTTCATCGTGATAGGTATGTACTCCTCTTATTGCTATATCCTTTATATAGAAGTTGCCAACTTTATTTACTATTGTATAATCTCCACTTAAACAATCTGTAAAGTTATGATCGTAGTGATTATGGCTTGTTGTAACTATATCGCAACTTACCTTAGGAAGTTTATATCCTACGTTATCATCAAATGGGTCTGTTACTATTCGTATTCCGTTTTTTGATGTTATCTTAAAGCAGGCGTGGCCTAACCATTTTATTCGCATAAAACCCCTCCCGATTAGTATATGTTTATTTGTATATATAATATCATAAATGGACTGGTTTTATGCAAAAATTTTAAAAAATTTCACAAATGATTATAAAATATAAGAAGTCAAGATAATAAAGTCCCATTAAAGGATAGCCTAATTTAAAGCCTTTTGAATCCTTTAATGGGACATACTTAAATCTATCTACTTAATACCTCTTGCTACCATCTCCTGAACTATAAAAGAAGCTACATCCTCAGCAAAGGAACCTGCTCCAAAACCCGCATCATAACCAAGCTCCTTTGCAAGCTCGTGACTAATTCTTGGCCCCCCTGCCACTAATACAACCCTATCCCTTATACCCTCTGCTTCAACTATTTCTACAAGTTCAGTCATATTTGGAATGTGTACATTCTTTTGAGTTACAACCTGTGATACTAAAATTGCATCGGCATTTACCTCAATTGCCTTTGCCACCAATACTTCATTTGGAACCTGACTTCCCAAGTTATATGCCTCTATCATCTGATATCTTTCAAGCCCATAGTGTCCTGCATATCCCTTCATATTCATAATTGCATCTATTCCAACCGTATGGGCATCTGTACCCGTACAAGCCCCAACTACAACAACCTTTCTTCCTATGTTCCTTCTGATATATTCATCCACCTCATCCATTGACATTGTGCTGGTCTCAACCTTTGGAACTACTATCTTTGTTGCATCAACAGAGTGTATACAGGAACCATATACAACAAAAAATGTATATCCTACGCCTAAATCCATCATATGGGTAACATTAGGTTCATCAATTCCCATCTTCATTGCAAGCTGCCTTGCCGCCTCCTTTGCCTCCTCTGAATAGGGAAGAGGAAGTGTAAAGGATAGCTGAACCTTTCCATCATTCATTGTATCTCCATAGGCTTTAACCCTTGTTTTATCAAAGGTTTTGTCAAAATCCTTCTTCTCCATTGAATAAAGTCCACTACTCATTGTTAGCACCTCCTAACATTAGAGGTATGAACTCATTTATATAGTTTTCTCCCTTTTTAAATACTCCATCTAATCCCTTTCCTCCGTATCTTGAACGCTTAATGTCTGCAAAAATTCCTTTCTCGAGGGTTGTAAATAATCCTTCCTTTTCAATCTCCTCAAGAAGCATTGTAGCCTTCTGTAAAACTTCATTTGCTCTTTTTTCTACAAGTCCTCCACGTTTAAACTCTATTTCATCGCCTATCGACTTCATATTGTTAAATATATACCTTGCATTCTCAATAGATAAGGCTCTGTCGGAGATAAAAGGAGTGTGGATTGCCTCTGTTAACATACCAAGAAGCTGTATACCCTGATGAGTCCAAATAGATACAACATTAAATAGTGCATCCTGAATATGTCCTTTAAATATGTTTCCTGTCATAAACTTAGTAGGAGGCATATATTTTAATGGTGCCTTAGGGAATATCTGCCTTGCCATCTGTGCCTGTGCAAGTTCAAGTAAAAATCCATCCTTAAGGTCTGGATTCATTTCAAAGGCGTGTCCAAGCCCCATCTGTTCCTCTAAAATTCCTGCCATCTTTGCAAACTGTTCATTTATAAATTGTGACGCCAAAACAGTATGAGCTGCCTCTACTGCATCCGCTGTTGTTAGGTAGTTATCCTCTCCTGTATTTATGATTACTCCAGCAAATCCATTTATTACTCTTGAGAAGAACTGGTCAACTATTGTTCTTTGCATATTTATATCTCTAAAAAGTATTCCATATAGGGCATCATTTAGCATTACATCTAACCTTTCCATTGCTCCCATCGCTGCAATCTCAGGCATACAAAGACCTGAACAGTAGTTGCAAAGCCTTATATATCTTCCAACCTCTAAAGCTACTTCATCGAGGGCCCTTCTCATTATTCTAAAATTCTCCTGCGTTGCATAGGTTCCTCCAAAACCTTCGGTTGTTGCACCATAGGGCACATAGTCAAGAAGGCTCTGACCTGTTGTTCTTATCACCGCAATAATATCTGCTCCCTGCTTTGCTGCAGACTGTGCCTGTACAACATCCTCATATATATTTCCTGTTGCAACTATTACATAAAGGTAAGGCTTATCCCCTTCACCTATATTTTTAATCATTTCTTCCCTCTTTTTTCTATTTTCCTTTATCCTTTCTACCATTGGATATGCAAGTTCTAAGGCCCTATTTTTAATTTCTTCTAAGCTGTGTTTGTTTAATTTAACTATATTTAAATTTCCCTTTGCAACCTCCTCTGCAATCTCCTGTGTCGATAGATTTGTCTCAAGTACAGCATTTATTAAATAATATGATAACCCATCCTCTAATGCACCGTTTTCCTTGATGTGGTCAACTATTCTGTTTGGAAGCGGAACTCCATTTTCATCTACTCCATCTATTCCATATAACCTTGCAATGGTTCTTTCGGTTGAAACGGTTGAATGAAGGTCTATAAACTTTTGAGTATCAAGTGCTATGTTTCTTGCTGCATCCCTTGCCCTTTTTATAAGCTCTTCATTTAAGTTTATATATGCCATATTATCCCCCCTACTTTAGGTATTTTTCTGCCAAATTAAGTATTTCCTCCTCAAAACCAAGAAGCCTTGCCACCCTTATCGCATCCTTTGGAACTTCGTACTTTCCATAGACTTCCCTTAAGGTATAGTCCATATATAGATTCAAATCCTTAAGAGAAATGTTTTTCACATCCTCTCCTATTTTAAGGCCCACAACCTCGTAATGTCTTACTATATCATCTACTCCATCAAAATGTGTTGTTACAACCAAAACAGAATTTAAGGTATTAAAATATGATAGAATAGCCTTTAATATTGCTCGTCCCTCTTTTGGATTTGTTCCCCTTGCTATTTCATCTATAAGTACAAGTCCCATCTTATCTTTGTATTTAACAGCCTCATTTAGTGCCAAAACCTCTGCACCAAAGGTTGATAGTCCATTATCAAGCGACTGCATATCACCTGCTTGACAAAAATAATATTCAAAGGGGAAGAAGCTAAAAAATTCACAAGGCACAAAAAATCCCATTTGAGCCATAATACATAAAAGACCAATCAGCCTTAATGTAACAGTCTTACCCCCCATATTTACTCCTGTAATTATTGTTGAACCTTTTTTTAAATCTATTGAAATTGGTGTATATCCTACTCCCTTCTTTTTAAGTTCAGCCTCAACCTTTAGATGGCGTCCCTTTACTATTTTTATCTCAATACTGTTATTTATATTAGGTCTTACTGATTTTGTCTCTATAGCAAGCTCTGCCTTTTGAAGAAGCAAATCAAGTTCTGAAATTAAGACAATTAACCTATTGAAATTTTCTTCCTCTTCTTTAATTTTCTCTGTTAGATATGTTCTTATCCTATACTCTTCCTCTTCCTCTTCTGCCTTTAGCTTTTCTATTATATTATTAATCCTATCTCCCTCATCCCCAAGCTCAAGTGAAAAAATGATATAGTAGGGCGTCTTTAGAGCCTGTCTTAGATTTTTATCACAAAGGACCTCTTCTATTTTAACATCATCCCTTGATATCACAATTTCGCTGTTTTGCTTAACATAAACACCGTATTTTTGTTCAACCTTCTCTTTAATTTCTTCCCTTAAAAGATTTAATCTTTTGTTATAATTCTTTATTTCACTCCTTATCGACTTTAATCTTTGGCTGTAGCTATCGTATATATAAAAGCTTCTGCTATTTTGCCCCTCTATGTCTAAAATATTTTCTAAATAGGGTATTCTAAAGAGCTTCAACTCATCTATGAAGTTATTATCCATTTGTATTTTACATATTTCCCGAACATTTATTAGGAAATTTTTAATTTCAAATAGTTCAGATACATCTAAAACAGAACCTGACACTGCCCTTTTTATCGATGTTCTTATCTCCTTTATTCCCTCAAGAAGGGACAAAATATTATTATAATCCCTTTTATTATTCTGTATAAAACCCATTAAAAACTCTATACAGTCATACTGCCTATTTAACTCATCTTCATTTTTATACAAAGTTAACGAATTTAACCTTTCCTTTCCATAGGGGGTTCTTACATTTAAGATAGATAAAACATAGTCCATTCCAATATTCTTTAATGTATCTTTTAAAATCATACCCCCACTCCTTCATACAAAACATCATATACATCAAGAGGGTATAATGCCCTCCTTAAATTTTGCAAAAACACATCAGGATTATAATAGTAACCAAAGGGGGAAGTTGGATTTTGGGTTACACATATTAGATTTATCCTTTCTAATACATATATATTACCTCCTGCCCCCCTAAAACTATCATAATCCTCCCTGTTTATAAATATCTTTGTTCCATCTTTAACAATTATATCAACCTCAAGTCCCTTTATTTTATTTAGAAAAGTTCCTGTTAAACTTCCAGGTAAGTAGATATATTTTATATTTTTATCTATTCTATTTAATATTTCATCCTCATTGCCTAAGGATGTCTTTATATTCGTATCAATGGTGTTATCCCCTATTAATAATACATTTTTAAAATTTAGTGTATTTATTTTATTTAAAATATCCTCCTGTACTTTATTAAGGCTTAACATATCCACTGTATGCTTTGTTTTTTTTATTGTTATATTAATATCCCTTGAGAGACTTGCACCAGTTGATAGTATGCACGCATCAGTTATAGAAGGGGAACCCTGAGTTTTTCTATTTAGTGCACCATCAATTAGTACAATATCTCCCCCAAGGGTAAGCATCATATCTGAAACTTTAGCTATTTCTCTATTACTATCTGGACCTGCTAAAAGCACATATCCATCCCTTATAATTTTAACTATAACTATTCTTCCAAGGCAGGTTGAAAAGGGCAGAATATCGATTATTTCATACTTTGCACTAAAACTTTTTAGTGCCTCCTCTGAAGTTGCAATTAATGTGCCCTCATAGGCGTAGATTTTAGGTTTTTGAGTTTTGTATACAATATCCCTTCCCTCTCCATCTACGCCTATTGAGGTAAGGCAGACTTTTCTCTTTTTCTTTTTACAAATATCAATCATCTCATTTAAAACCACTGTCTTTCCTGAATTTTTACTCATACCAAGTATTGATATCTTTTTATAGGTATCTATTGCACAGTATAAATTCATCTACCCACCTTCTATTTGTTTTTATAATTCTTTGCCCTTTCTCTCCTTAATAAAACATCTGGTTCAAAACTTAATTTATCTCCCTCAAGAAGCATTGAAACTCCAGTCACCTCATCCTGCTCCTTACCTCTACATACATCGCAGGTACATTTTTCCTCAACATATTCAGGTTCAGTATATGTTGTAATGACTCCCTCAAAGTTTCTTAAAACAACCTTTTTTGGAGATTGGCTAATCACATACTGAGGCATAACTGGAGTCTTTCCACCTCCACCTGGTGCATCAACTACAAAGGTCGGAACACAAAAACCTGATGTGTGTCCTCTTAATCCTTCTATAATTTCTATTCCCTTTGAAACCTTTGTTCTAAAATGTTCAATTCCCTGTGATAGGTCGCATTGGTATAGGTAATATGGTCTTACCCTCATCTTAACCAATTCGTGAACAAGTTTCCTCTGAATGTGAACACAATCATTTACTCCTCTTAAAAGAACTGATTGGTTTCCAAGTGGTATGCCTGCATCTGCAAGCATTTCGCAGGCCTTCTTTGACTCCTCTGTTATTTCCTTTGGATGATTAAAATGAGTATTAAGCCAAATAGGATGATATTTTTTGAGCATATTACATAGGTCTTGAGTTATTCTCATAGGGTTTACAACTGGTGTTCTTGTACCTATTCTTATTATCTCAACGTGGGGTATTTCCTTAAGTTTCTTTATTATATACTCAAGTCTATCATCATCAACAAGTAGAGCATCCCCACCTGATAACAAAACATCTCGAACCTGTGGAGTATTTTTTATATATTCTATTGCCTTGTCTATTCTATCTAAAGGAAGCGATGAATCTGTCTGCCCTGCAAATCTCCTTCTTGTACAGTGCCTACAATACATAGAACACATATCGGTAATCAAAAGAAGTACTCTATCGGGGTATCTGTGGGTTAAACCTGGTACTGGAGAGTCAGCATCCTCGTGTAATGGATCACTCATATCACAGCTTGAAAAATTAAGCTCTGATAATGTTGGAACTGCCTGCTTTCTTATAGGGTCGTGAGGATCATCTTTATCCATTAAGGTTGCATAGTATGGAGTTATAGCCATTCTTAATGTTTTTAGACACCTCTCTATTGCCTGTTCCTCTTCAGGCAGAAGGTTTATAACCTTCTTTAGCTGTTCAACGGTTGTTATTCTATTTCTAACCTGCCATTTCCAATCATTCCACTCTTCTTTGGTTACATTTTTAAATAGCTCAATACTCCTATAATCCCTCATTTAAATCCCCCTCACAATTAAACATAAATAGTTTCAAATATTTCTCTCAATAGCTTACTCTCCCTCAAAACCTCAAGTGTTATCTGTGCATGCCCCTTTGTATATCCATTTCCTATTATCATATTAACGTCCTTTCCTACGCCTTCTGCTCCAAGTGCTGCCTTTGTAAAGCTTGTTGCCATGCTAAAGAAATAAACTATTCCATCGTCCCTAACTGGAAGAATTGTTGACATTTCTGTATTTGGTATGTTTACAACGTTAATTGCAATATCCACATACCTTCCACCTGTGCATTCAAGAACCTTATTTAAGACTTCAACCGGCTGTGTTGCATCCCCTTCAATTACTACATCACAAAGATTTGTTTGTTTTAATCTCTCTGCTGATTTTCCTGGTCTTGCTAAACCAATTACCTTACCAGTTACCCCTGCACGCTTTTTAGCTTCATAACAGCATAGAAGTCCACTCTTTCCTGCTGCACCAAGTATTAAAACATAATCACCTGGTTTAACAAGCTTTGCAGTCTGGGCTGGTGCTCCTGCAACATCAAGTGCTGCAAGTGCTAATGTCTCTGGCATATCATCAGGAAGTTTTGCATATATACCACTTTCAAATAGGATTGCCTTTCCTTCTATATCCACTTGGTCTATATCCTTTTTAACATTTAAAATCTTGTCTATTCTAAGTGGAGTTAATGATAGTGAAACAAGGGTTGCTATCTTATCTCCAACCTTAAGGTCAATTTTTCCCTCTAAATCCTTTCCTATCTTTTCAACAACGCCTATTAGCATTCCACCTGAACCTGTAACAGGGTTTTGGTGTTTTCCTCTCTCCTTAACTATGTTTAGCATTATCTCCTTTATCTTTTCAATATCTCCTCCAGCCTGTTCCTTTATTTGAGTAAAGCTTGCAGAATCTATATTTAGTGTCTTTACATCAATTAATATTTCGTTGTCATAAATCTCCATTGTATTATCAATTTTAAATGCTGTTTGAGGTAAAACCCCCTTTGGTTCTATAACTCTGTGTGTTCCGTACGGACATCCTCTCATAAAAAATCCCCCCTATGTTTATCTTGAAAATAATATTGCAAAGTTTATGCCAAAATTTAGATTATATTTATATTAACTATGCACTATATTTACTATGTTTTCTTTAAAAACAATTGCAAAATTTACTTCATTTTATATTATCTTTTCTATGTATGATGAATTTTGGGCATATATATTTTAAATTAGCTACAAAAATATGCTATGCATTGTTATCATTTTTTTCATACATAAAAATTCATAGCAATATTTTTTACTAAAATAAACAATGGTAATTTAATCTATAATATGGTAAAATAAAAATTGCAGAAAATTCTGCATATTGTGCCGATTTTTAATCACTAATAGGGGGAAAGGTATATGTTTGATAAAAATGTATATGATATTTTCGATAATTTAGAGGATGGAATCACAATTATAGATAATAGGGGTAGGATTGTTTTTCTCAATAAAAAGGCACAAAAACTTGATAATATAAATTTAGACGAAGTTTTAGGGAGGCACATCCTTGAGGTTTACCCCTCCCTTTCAAAGAGAAATAGTACACTACTTAATGTTCTTCATTCTAAAACTTCAATTAAGGACAACATCCAAACCTTCATTAACTTCAAGGGTGAAAAAATAACAACACAAAACACAACACTTCCTGTCTTAAATGGAGAAAAAATATTAGGTGCTATTGAAATTTCAAGGGATTTAACCAGCGTAAAAAAAATGACCGACGAAATAATGAAGCTAAAAAATGAACTCATAACTAAAAAGGATGGAAAAAACGTAGAGAAAAGGTTATACACCTTTATGGATATAATCGGCGAGAGCAGTGAGATGCTCTATATAAAAAATATAGCAATTAAGGCATCTAATTCTTCTTCTCCTATGTTTATATATGGAGAGACTGGGGTAGGTAAGGAACTTTTTGTACAGGCTATACATTCTGCCAGCAAAAGAAGAAATGGGCCCTTTATTGCTCAAAACTGTGCTGCTGTGCCAGAAACACTTCTTGAGGGGATTCTATTTGGAACTGTGCGGGGAAGCTTTACAGGCTCAGAGGATAGGCCTGGACTTTTGGAACTATCAGATGGAGGAACTCTTTATCTTGATGAGCTAAACTCTATGCCTCCTACCCTTCAGGCAAAACTTTTAAGGGTTTTGCAGGATGGATTGGTAAGGAGGATTGGAGATGTAAAGGAAAAGAAGGTTGATGTTAGATTTATTGCCTCCACCAACATAAGCCCTGAAGAATGCTTAAAAAGAGGATTAATTAGGCGAGATTTATATTATAGACTAAATGTAATATCAATAAAAATACCAGAGCTTAAGGATAGAAGGACTGATATACCTCTTCTTGTTAACTTTTTTATAAATAAATATAAAAATAAACTTGGAAAAGATAAAATACATATAACAGATGAGGCTCTTGATTGTTTAATTAACTACAGCTGGCCTGGAAATGTAAGGGAGCTTGAACATACTATAGAGAGAATATTAAACCTAAAGGACGATAATACAATAACAATGGACGACCTACCTGAACAGATAAAAGGCTGCAATAATATTTCTCTTGAGGAGTCTATAGAAAGATATGAAAAAAAGTTAATTGAGGATGCGTTAAGCTTGAGCAACATTAATATAAGCCTTGCCGCCAAAAGGTTAAAGATACCAAGACAAACACTGCAGTACAAGATAAAAAAATACTTTTAAAATAAAAACAGATTGTTGACAAACCTAATTGTTAGCTAAAGTATGTAAAAGCCCCATGAAAGGATTTCAATAGGCTCTTTCATAAGCTTTAGCAATTCTTAGCTTTAGACGAAGAAAAAGTCCGTAATTCGGCACAGGACGTGCCGAGCCGAGCGGCCATCAGGACGATGGCATCGCGAGGGTAGGACTTTTTCAAACAAAGAAAAGCTTAG